>JBGTCW010000401.1:0-1886 GCA_041748635.1 Ilumatobacteraceae bacterium
ACCGCGGTAGCCGCCGCAGGGATGTCGCCCGGCTTCACGGCGAGCACGGCACCGGAACATCGCGGCACCGTTGCCGCGACCGCAACACCGGCGAACTTCGAACTCAGCTCGACGCGCCGCGCCGCGGCGACCTCGACCACGGCCAGTTGCCCCTCCACGAACGCACCCGAGTCGAGCAGCCCGCCAAGCAGTGCAGCACCCATGTTGCCGCCACCGAGGATCACGAGTTCGAATCCGCTGTCGTCCACCGGCGCACGCTACAACCGCCGTTCGGACCCATCGCGAACTGAGGTTGTCCGGGCGGGTGGGATGGAGACCGACTCCCCCGAGCTCACCCGCCCGGACACCACCACAGTGGGCGGTGGCGAGCGCAGACGGGAACGCTGCGCGGCCGGAACGGACGCCTCAGCCGAAGCGGCTGCGGAACCCGATACGCAGCAGTCCCTGGAAGCACTGCTCGACCTGGGCGTACAGCGTGCCGAGTACACGATCGAGCTCGGCCAGGCCGACGTTCGCGACGGGCATCTCGCCACGCAGGAACACGGCGTCCTCGAGGCCGATCGAGAAGTGCGCACCGACGAGGCCGTCGTTACGGCGAAGGAGATGCTCGTACAGCTCGGCCTCGTTCTCCTCCGGGGCCGCCACGACGTAGGTTTCGTAACGCAGCGTTCTCTGGCCGAGCGTCAGCCACACCGTGGTGAACTCCTTGTCCTCCCCGCGCATGCGCACGTACCACCGCACCGTGGCGTCGTCGGCCCGATCCACGGCGACGATGTGATCGTGCTCGCTGGCCAACTCGGCGAGCCACGCATCGATGCACCGCTCGAGCTCGGCGAGCTGCTCGGCGTCGTAGGCGTCGGTCATCGACAGGTCACCAGGTCGCGCACGGTGAGGTCGGAGTAGACCCGGCGCAGTCGTGCTGCTGCAAAGCTCCACGTGTACCGGCGGGCACGATCGACTGCGGCGCTCGACATCCGGGCACGCAGCACGTCGTCGTCGAGGATCTCGGTGATCGCCGCTGCGTAGTCGCCGGGATCGCGACCGGTGATCAGGCGACCCGTGAGACCGTCGTCGACCAGGCTCAGCAAGCCGCCGACAGCGCTCGCCACCAACGGGATGCCGCAGGCCGCCGCCTCGAGCGCCACCAACCCGAAGCTCTCGCTGCGACTCGGCGCCACCACGACGTCGGCGGCGCGGTAGTACGTGGACAGGATGTGGTGCGGTTGTGGCTCGACGAACTGCACACGGTCGTGGAGGCCGAGCTCGTCGACGAGCGCATGAGCGCGCACGGTCTCGACGTCGCCGTCGACACCGCTCGCGCCGCCGACGATCACGAGCCGGGCGTGCCGATCGCCCAGTGCGGCGAGTGCACGGATCGCGACGTCGGGACCCTTCAGCGGCTGGATGCGCCCGACGAACAACAAGAGCGGGCGGTCCACATCGAAGCCGAGCGCGCGGCGGGCGCCGGCTTGATCGCCGGGGGCGAAGAACGCATGCTCGACGCCTGGAGCGATGATCTCCAGTCGTCCCTGCGGGTCGCCGTAGTGAAGGCGGAACTGGTCGGCCTCCTCGTCGCAGCTCACGCAGATCGCGTCAGCGCACTCGATGATCTCGGCCTCCGCACGATCGCGCGACAGCGGCTCCGGATCTCCGTGGGCGGACTTCACGCGGGCGAGCGTGTGGAACGTGGAGACGAACGGTACGTCGAGTTCGTGCTTGAGCCGGTGCCCGACCACGCCGCTGAGCCAGTAGTTGGCGTGGATCACGTCCGGTCGCTCGTGGCGAGCGAACCAGTCGAGCATCCCTCTGCGGAACTCGTCGGTCACCTCCGCCAACGCCTCCTTGGGGAGGTGGTGCGGGCCGGCCTGGATGTGGACCACGCGGTG
>JBGTCW010000402.1:0-9695 GCA_041748635.1 Ilumatobacteraceae bacterium
GTAGCCACGTCACGCGTCGAGGAGCCGTCGGGTCCGTGGGGTCGGGTACCGCCACTTCACCCGCGTCGGGCCGAGCCAATCGGCGGTGCGTTCTGCCTCTGCCTCCACTGCGGCGACGGCGTCGCTTCCGATGTCGGCCACGAGGTCGACCGCGATCTCGCCGTCCGCACGCTGCGTCCACGTGCCGACAACCCGGCCATCGAGCCAGATCGTCGGTCCGGCGTTCCCGTTGCGGTCGAACAGGCCAGCGCTCGGCCGATCGTCGACGTACCAAGTGCGCTGCTTCCAGCCCATCGTCGTCGAATCGAGCCCGGGGAGCAACGCGACCACGCCGTCGTCGGCCGGCGCATCGAGCGAGTCGTCGGTGAGCACATATCCGGACTCGGAAATGCCGTCGAGTGCGACGGGACGGGCACGGAGCCCGTCGAGTGCAGCACGAATCTGTCCCTTCGGCAGGCCACTCCACCACGACAGGTCGGTGACCGTGGCAGGACCGAACGTGGCGAGGTGGCGTTCCAGGAGTCCTGCGAGAGCTGCGCCCCCGTCCATCTGCTCGAGGCCCGGCGTGCCCAACCAGTCGTCGGTCAGCTGCCAGGTCCACGAGGCAGAGGTGAAGTCGCGCCCGGTGGGTCGTCCACGAGCGATCCGCCCCTCGGCGGCGAGAAGCTCCAACACTCGAGACGTGATCCGCATCGGTCTCGCCGACGTGGCGCTGGGCATCGGGTCGAATCTCACCTGTAGGGCGGGCACGACAGCCGCAAGCGCGACTCCCGTCATCGGTCCCTCCGTGCGGAGCAGCTCGATCACGGCCAACTCGGTGGCGCGGAGGAACGCCTCCGCCGCAACGGTGGTGTCCGGGCTGGCGTCGATCCACCCGATCAGACGCTTGCGCAAGGTGGCCACGAGTCGGCCGTTGTACGCGCCGTGTGCCAGCGCAACGACGTCGAGCGGCATGACGAACACGGTGCGCCGGATGGTTGTGTGACGAAACAGCGATCGCTCGACGTACAGCGCGTGATCGACGTCGAGCGGCGAGACGTCGGCCCGGGCATGCAGCGACAGATACGGGGTGCTGGGATCGGTCGAGTGCATGAGCGCGAAGGCTCCGGCGACCTCGCTGACGGTGCGGTCGGCGCGTCCGCGGCCACCGAGCAGGTGCCGATCGACGAGCAACCTGCGACGGTGCTCGTCGGTGACGCGAGCGAGACCCACGTCAGAACACGTAGGAGTTCACGACGCGGATCATGGCGGCCAGTTCGCTGAAGCCACGCTTGGCGAAGACGAAGGCAACCCGATCGAGGTCGACCTTGTCGTCGTCGCGTCGCTCGATCCGGAAGGGCTCGGCCCGCTCGATCGAACCGCTCGATGCGAGGTGCCCGAATCGTTCGTTGAGGTCGGCGAGCTGGTCGTCGTTCGGTCCCTGTCGCATCCTCACGACGAGGTGGTCGCCCACGAAGCGAATCGAGTCGTAGTTGGCGTAGAAGTCCTCGATGATGCGAGCGGCCTCGTCGCAGTCGTTGGTGATCGTGTACAGATCGACGTCGTTGGCGGACACGAGTCCGCGAGCGATCAGCTGCTCTCGCACGAAGGTGTCGACCCCTTCCCAGAACGGATCGCCGGGCGCGTCGAGCAGCACGATCGGCACCGGGACACCCTTGCCCGTCTGGGTGAGCGTCAACAGCTCGAACATCTCGTCGAGCGTGCCGAAGCCGCCCGGCATGCACACGAACGCCTGCGACTCCTTGATGAGCATCAGCTTGCGCGTGAAGAAGTACTTCATGCTGACGTGTTTGACGTCGCCCGCGATGATCGAGTTGGCGCCGGACTCGAACGGGAGGCGGATCGACACGCCGATCGACATCTCGCGACCGGCGCCCTCCATTCCGGCCTCCATGATCCCGGGACCAGCGCCGGTGACGGTCATCCATCCATGTTCGGCGAGTGTCCGCGCAAGTCCGACGGTCAGTTCGTAGAGCGGATCATCGGCACCGGTGCGGGCGGAGCCGAAGATCGACACCTTGCGTCGCTGCTTGTACGGGGCGAACATTGCGTAGGCGTCGCGCATCTCGGCCAGGGCTGCAGTGGCAATCTTGAGATCGAGCGTGTCAGGCTGATCGGTGATGAGCCCCAACGCTTCGGAAACAAGTTCTTCCGAGAGTCGAACATTCTCCGAAACACCCAGCTCGGAGACGATCAAACGGGCCTGGGACGCCTCGGCGTCGGATACATCTGAAGCCATGGAAACCCAATCGTACGGCCCCAAGTGGATGGGTCCGCTGCTCGGACTCGTGGCAACGGGTTCGGGACTTGCAGCAGCCGAGCTCGTCGTCGGCCTGTTCGAGCGGACGTCGTCGCCGGTCGTGCCGGTCGGCCAGGTGTTCATCGATTGGGTGCCCAAGCCACTCAAGGACTGGGCGATCGACACGTTCGGCACGAACGACAAGGTCGTCCTCGTCGTCGGCGCGCTGGTGGTGCTCCTCGGCATCGGGGTGGCTGTCGGGGTGCTGGCGATGCGCGGCGCCCGAGCCGCAGCGGTCGCACTGACCTGTCTCACCGGGGTCATCGGTGCGTGGGCGGTGCTCACCCGACCCGAACCGACCTTGGTGAAACTGCTGCCCACGATCGTCGGCACGGCCGTGTCGATCGGGGTGCTGTTGTATCTCGCACCACGGCACGCCCCGGCGCCCACCAGCGTCGACGCCGACTCCGACGTCGACTCCACGGCTGCGCAGCCGATGGGTGTCGACCGACGCCGTTTCGTCGGCGGTGTCGTCGGCATCGGGTCGATTGCTGTCCTGGCCGGGGGAGTTGGGCGACTGCTCCAGCAGCGGTTCGAGGTGAGCAGCGAACGCAGCGCGCTGAGCCTGCCGGCAGTGGATGCGCCCGCACCGGTACTCCCGCCCGATGCTCAGCTGCCACTCGACGGCCTGCAGCCGTTCGTCACCCCGAATGCCGACTTCTATCGCATCGACACCGCCCTCGTGGTGCCGCAGGTGTCGAAGGACTCATGGCGCCTGCGAATCGACGGCATGGTCGACAACCCGATGGAGTTGACCTTCGACGATCTGCTCGCACGGCCCCAGGTCGAGCGCTACATCACCCTCTCATGCGTCTCGAACCCCATCGGCGGTGACCTGATCGGCAACGCAATGTGGCAAGGAGTGCTGCTGCGCGACGTCCTGCTCGAAGCCGGAGTGCAGCCGGGGGCGACTCAGATCGTGAGTCGCTCGATCGACGACTGGACGGCAGGGACACCGACCGAGGTCGTGATGGACGGCCGTGACGCGCTGCTGGCGATCGCGATGAACGGTGAGCCGCTTCCGGCTCGCCACGGCTACCCCGTGCGGATGGTCGTGCCGGGCCTGTACGGCTACGTTTCGGCCACCAAGTGGGTCACGAGCATCCAGTTGACGCGTTGGGAGGACTTCGACGCGTACTGGATTCCGCGCGGCTGGTCGAAGGAGGGGCCGATCAAGACGATGTCGCGCATCGACACCGACAGGCGTGGCGCCACGCCGAACGATGTGCTCGTCGGAGGCATCGCCTGGGCCATCCATCGTGGCATCTCACTGGTCGAGGTGCGCTCGGATGGTGGGGAATGGTTCGAGGCCGACCTCGGTGGCGTCCCAACGAGTGACACCTGGGCACAGTGGACGGTGGCGCTCGAGCTGGAGCCCGGTAGTCACATGATCGAGTCGCGCGCCTTCGACGGCGATGGCGTTCCCCAGACCGAGGAGACCGCTCCGGTCGCCCCCAACGGCGCCCAGGGCTACCCCCGCCGCTGGATCGACGTCTGAGAGCCGGCGCCCGGTCAGGCGGTCGCTTTGTCGGTGAGGGCGGCAATCAGTTCGTCGAAGGCGGTCGCGAAGCTCGCGACTCCCTCGCGTTCGAGTTGCGCGGCAACGTCGTCCATGTCGACACCGACCTCGGCTAACGACGACCAGACCGTGCGAGCCTCATCGACGTCGGCATCGACGCGTCGGGCGAGCGTGCCGTGGTCGGCGAAGGCCTCGAGGGTCGGCTCCGGCAACGTGTTGACGGTGTCGGGGCCGATCAGCTCGTCGACGTAGAGCGTGTCGGGGTACGCGTCGTTCTTGGTCGACGTCGAGGCCCACAGCGGCCGCTGCACCCGCGCGCCGCGCTGTGCGAGACGCTTCCAGCGAGGGCCGGCGAAAGCGTCGAGGAACAACTGGTACGCCAGTTTGGCCTGGGCGACGGCCGCCTTCCCCCGCAGCGCGAGCGCCTCGTCGGAACCGATCGCTTCCAGGCGCCGATCGACTTCGGAATCGACCCGGCTGATGAAGAAGCTCGCCACGCTCGCCACCTGCGAGATGTCGGCATCAGCATCGCCAGCCAATCGTTCCAGTCCGGCGATGTACGCCTCGATGACCTCGGCGTAGCGGTCGAGGCTGAAGATCAGTGTGACGTTGATGCAACGACCTTCGGCGATCATCTGCTCGATCGGGGCCAGACCCTCCTCGGTTCCCGGGATCTTGACCATCAGGTTGCGCCGAGCGATCCGCTCGTGGAGTTCACGCGCCGCCGACTCGGTGCCGGGGCCGTCGTGGGCGAGACTCGGCGCGACCTCGACGCTCACGTAGCCGTCGACGCCATCGGAATGGTCGTAGACCTTCGAGAACACGTCGCACGCTGCGTGGATGTCGCGGATCACCATCGCCCAGTATGTGTCGTCGATCGATGAGCCTGCCGCCTGCAGTTCGGCGAACTGGTCGTCGTAGTCACTCGAATCCTGGATGGCCTTCTGGAAGATCGAGGGGTTCGAGGTGAGGCCGCGCACTCCACCGTTGCGGATCGCAACGAGCTGACCTGACGTGATGTAGTCACGCTTGAGGTTGTCGAGCCACGCGCTCTGACGGTGCTCGTCGTACAGGGCGATGATCCGGTGGTCGGACATGAGTTCTCCTCGGTTGGTTCAGGCGAGCAGCGCCTCGGCGCGCTCGACGACGTGGGCAACGTTGATGCCGAGTCTGTCGAGGACCAGTTTGCCCGGGGCGCTCACACCGAAACGATCGATGCCGATCGAGTCGTCGGCGTAGCGCTCCCAGCCGAACGTCGTGGCAGCCTCGACCGACAGCCGGGGAACGCCAGGCGGAAGCATCGATGCGCGGAACTCGGCGTCCTGTTCGGCAAAGCGGTCCCAGCTCGGCAAGCTGACCACACGGACGGTGCGCCCCTGCTCGCGAAGACGATCTGCGGCGTCGACGCACACCTCGACCTCGCTGCCCGTGCCGATCAGCACGATGTCCGGCGCCGCCGCTGGGCCGTCCGTGACAATGCCGGCGCCGCGGGCGACGGCCGAGCCGTCGGTGACCACGCGGATGTCCTGTCGACTGAGAATCAGCGCCGACGGACCGTCGTGACGCACGATGTCGGCCCACGCCTGGATCGTCTCGTTGCCGTCGGCGGGCCGGATCACGTGGAGCCCTGGCATCGCCCGAAGGGTGGCCAGCTGCTCGACTGGCTGATGCGTGGGTCCGTCCTCGCCGACGCCGACCGAGTCGTGGGTGAACACGAAGCACGCCTTGGCACCGGAGAGCGCGGCGAGACGCATCGGCGGCCGCATGTAGTCGGAGAACACGAAGAACGTGCCGCTGATCGGCAGCGTGCCGCCGTGTTGGGCCATGCCCACGAGCGCCGCACCCATCGCGTGCTCGCGGATGCCGTAGTGCAGATAGCGGCCACTGCGGTCGTCGGTCGTGAACGCCGTCGATCGGGCCAGCCCGGTGCCGTTGCTGCCGGTCAGGTCGGCCGAGCCGGAGATCAGGCCGGGAAGGCGGTCGTACGTGGCGTCGAGTGCCAGCTGGATTGCCTTGCGGGTGGCGACGGAGTCCCCGTGGTCGTACGTGGGGAGGTCGGCATCCCATCCGTCGATGCCCGTTCCGGCCCACGCGGCCCGCCAGTCCGCGGTCTCGATGACGTCTGCGCTGGCAGCTGCCCATCGAGCGTGTGCGGCGGCGCCGCGATCGGCGACGTGGGTGCGATACGCCGCAACCAGTTCGTCAGGCGCCCAGAACTCCTCGTCCGGGATTCCCATGGCCTCCTTGGTGCGCGTCACGTCATCAGCGGAGAAAGGGTTGCCGTGTGCACCGTGCGTGTCGGTGTGGTCGGGCGACGGAAACCCGATGTGCGATCGCAACAACAACAACGACGGCTTGTCCGTCTGCTGCTTGGCAGTTTCGAGCGCCGCTTCGAGACCGTCGAGGTCCTCGGCCATCTCGCCGAGGTCGACCACGTCCCACCCGTAGGCGCGAAAACGTGCGGCAGTATCGTCGCCGGTCGACAAGCTCGTCGCGCCGTCGATCGTGATCCGGTTGTCGTCGAAGACACAGATGAGCTTTCCGAGGCCGAGATGCCCGGCCAGCGACGCCGCCTCGTGGCTGATGCCCTCCATCAGACAGCCGTCGCCGACCACCACGAACGTGAAGTGATCCTGGGCGTCAGATCCGAAGCGTGCGCGTAGGTTCTCCTCGGCGATCGCCATCCCGACGGCGTTGGCGAACCCCTGGCCGAGGGGGCCGGTGGTGACCTCGACGCCGACGGTATGGCCCGCCTCTGGGTGGCCCGGCGTGGCGGACTCCCACTGGCGGAACGCGCGCAGGTCGTCGAGCTTGAGGCCGTAGCCGGACAGGAACAGCAGCGCGTACTGCAGGATCGAGGCGTGCCCGTTCGACAGCACGAACCGGTCGCGGTCGGGCCAGGCCGGATCAGCCGGATCGTGCTGCATCACCCGGCTGTAGAGCACATGCCCGAGCGGCGCGAGCGCCATCGCTGTGCCCTGGTGGCCGCTGTTCGCGTCCAGCGGGCCGTCCATCGCCATCCCCCGGATGAGTGAGACGGCGAGCTGATCCTGTTCGGCAGTCAACGACACGCGGCCGAGGGTACCCGTTACAACAGGGGTCAGACCCCACGTGTAACCGAACGTTGGCGAAGCGTCGGATCAGGAGGTGCTGTTACAAGTGGGGTCTGACCCCTGTTGTAACTCAGGCGGGTGGGAGGAGGGTGAAGGGCACGATGTGCCAGGCGCCGTGATCGACGCGGCAGTGGGCGAAGACCTGGCCGTAGTCCGCGAACTCCAGTTCACCGCGCACCAGTCGGTACGTGAACTTGCCGGGCTCGACCGTGAACGGGCTCACGTTGCGGGCCACCTGCTCACTGTCGGCGTCGATGCCGCGTCGAAAGACCACTTCGAACACGCCGGAGCCCTCCTCGTGTTCGGGACAGAAGATCAGCCCGATCAGGTGAGGCGTGATCGTCAAGGGAGCAGGCTCGGGCGCCGCCTGCGAGAACATCACGCCGGTGAGGTCGATGCGCGTCGACGGCCCTTCGGCCTGGTGCATCTCGAAGCTCTCGACGAACAGCGCGGCGACGATCTGCATCGGGTCAGGTTAGAAGCTGTGACATCACATCAGCCGGCGCGGAATGCGCAGCACGACGCGGTACGAGCCGGCGACCGGAACCGGCCCGAACGAGCGCGAGTCGACGGTGGCCACCGTGAGATTGTCGGACGACACCGACATGGTGGCGTCGGCGTGGACCGCCGACACCCGCTTCACGAGCCAGAACCCCGGCTGGTGGGGATGCTCGAGACAGCGCAGTTGACCAACAGCGGCCGAGTGCGTCCGAACGGCCACCAAACCCTGACCGTCGACCAGCGTGGGCTCCATCGACCGATCCGACACCAGGAAGCGGCGTGGTCTGGGCACGGTCATCGCGGCGGAGTGTATGTTTGCCTCGACGGCCTTCGGGAACTGTCACCACCGTACGACCATTCATGTATCGAGGAGCCCCCACCATGTTCGCCAAGCTGTTTGCCACGGCCACCATCGCCCACGCCCACTGCGACCTGTACTGCGGGGTCTACGACCCGGCCCAGGCCAAGATCGAGGCGCTGTCGGTGGTCAAGACCGCCAAGAAGTACGCCGAGTCCGACGACGAGGTGTTCCGCAACCGCTGCATCATGATCAAGGAGCAGCGCGCCGAGGAGACCAAGCATCACCTCATGGTGCTGTGGGCCGACTTCTTCGCCCCGGACCACTTCGCGGCGTTCCCGCAGCTCCATGAGCTCTTCTGGAAGGCCATCCATCAGGCCGGTGAGGCCAAGAAGTCGATGGATCCGGCCGTCGGCGAGCAGCTCGTCACCTACATCGACGAGATCGCCGACATCTTCTGGCAGACCGACAAGGCCAAGCAGATGGGTGTCTACCCGCCGGCCTGATCACTGCCGCCCCCCGTGGGCTGTAGCGTCGCCGAGACCATGTCGGATGCGGGCGCCGCCCACGAATCGAACGAACTCCACATCGAAGCGCCCGCCGAGGGTCGGTCCACCCGTGACCAGATCCTCGACGCGGCGCTTTCGTGTTTCGCCCATGCGGGCTACAGCGGGACGTCGCTCAACGACATCGCCGCCGAGGTCGGCATTCGTCGCCCGAGCCTGCTGCACCACTTCGCGTCGAAGGACGCGCTGTACGGCGAGGTGTTCGAGCGCCTGCTGTCGGACTGGTTTGCGCGACTCGCCGGAGCGATCGAGTCGACCGCCACCGGCTGGCCGAAGGTCGAGCAGGTGCTCCGGGCGGGATTCGGCTACTTCGCCGACAACCCGAGCTACGTCACCTTGATGCGGCGTGAGGCGATCGATGGGGGATCGCACCTCGGCATCGATCTGGCGGCGGTGCTGCGGCCGATGTTCGATCAATCGGCCGACTACTTCCGCCGCGAGATGCACACCGGGGTGTTTCGCCAGCACAATCCCGAGCAGCTGCTCCTGACCGGCTACGGAGCCCTGCTCAGCTACTTCTCGGACGCACCGTTCCTCGAAGGACTCCTCGACGAGGACCCGCTCGCCCCCGCCGCGCTCGATCGGCGCAGCGAGCACGTCATCGAGTTCTTCCGTGCAGCGTTGATCCCGTCATGATCACGGGATGAACCGAGCCGAGCAGTACGAACCTCTTCCCGCGGACGCGGCCGCCCGGTGGGCCAAGTTCGGTAAGTCCGAGACGGTCTTCTACCCGATGCTCCTGGGCCTCGAGGTCGAGGAGACCCGGATCGACTACTGCCGTATGCGGTTGCCGTTCAAGGCCGAACTCCTGCATCCGGGTGGGATCGTGCACGGGGGAGCGATCGCATCGTTGATGGACGCCGTGCTGGTGCCGGCGGTCGGTTCGGTGCTCGGCCCGAAGGATCGCTACTCGACCGTCGACCTGCACGTGCAGTACATCGGGGCCGTGAAGGACGAAGACATCGTCGCCGAGGGTTGGGTCACCAAACGGGGCCGCAGCGTCGTGTTCTGCGAGAGCGAGGCGGTCGGTGCCGACAGTGGTCGCCTCATCGCCAGGAGCGTGCTCACCTACAGCGTGTCGAGCCCGCCCGCCTGAACGCACTGACCCCGTGGCGGACGTGGGCCACGGGTACGGTTGGATCCGCATGGCACCCGAAGCGACGACCCCTGAACAGCACCACGCGCCCACGACGCTGTCGGAGCGCGACTCCAAGGCCCTCCTGGCCCAGTACGGCGTACCGATCGCTCCCGAGCGCGAGGCCGGCGACGTCTCCGGCGCGGGGGCGGCGGCCGACGAACTCGGCTATCCGGTCGTGGCCAAGCTGAACGGCGATGCAATCGCGCACAAGACCGAGCGGGGTCTGGTGAAACTCCGACTCGGCGACCGAGCCGCTGTCGA
>JBGTCW010000403.1:0-2861 GCA_041748635.1 Ilumatobacteraceae bacterium
TCGATCACCTTGTCGATCGTGGCCATCTCCACGGGAGAGAACACCGACGTTCGGTGAGCTTGCGAGTCGGCGAGCGACCACCCACCATTGGTGTGCGCGCCGGCGTCGGTCAGCGTCGCGTCTTGAAGGAGAAGATCGCGCTCGTCGCGGAGTTGCCGGACACGTCGACGCTCGTCACCCGGTACTGGTAACTGGTGCGCGACGTGAGACCCGGGATCGTGATCGAGTGACTTGTCTGCAACGACACCGGGCCGGACACCGACGTCCACGTGTTCGTCTTCGACCGGCGGTACTCGACCGTGCCCGTGGACATCTCGTCCGTCGCCCATCTCACCGTTGCGCTGTTCGCCGTGGTCGACGCGGCTACCGCGGTAATCACGGGGGGAGTGGTGTCCGTCGTCGGCGTCGTCGGCGGCGGCGGGGTGGTGGTGCCGGCGGCGGCTTCACGGATGGCCGGGAGCAGCGCATACAGGTTGCCACCAGGACACTCGGTCGCGCCCCAGTCCCGGTGCCCCGAGATGTTCGCCACCGTCCGGGTGGCCCCGTTCACCGGGTTCACGTACACCGACGCTCCGCGCGGGTCGATCTGGTGACGGGTGCTCAGCTCCTTCAGAATCTGTTCGAGTGATGTGCGCGCACCCGGCCGCGGATCGACCGACGTCAGCGTGCCGATCAGGGCGATGCCCACGTTGCCCGAGTTGAACCCACCGACATGGGCGGCTGTGACGACGTTGCCAGCAGCGTCGTGCGCCGGATCACCGTCGTCGCCGGAGTGCCGACCCTCGTAGATCAACCCCGCCTCGTCGATGAGGTAGTGGTAGCCGATGTCGCCGAACCCACGGTCGACCGCCTGATATCGGTAGATGGCCCGCATCGTGGCGGCCGGGTCCGTCGCTCCGTTGACGGTCCCCGTGTGATGGACCGTCAGCTTCTGTGCCGGGAAGTACTGCGGTGGCCCCCACGTCATCAACGACTCGTCCGCACCCCACTCGCATCGGGTGACGACCGATGTCGCATCGGCGCACGCGGTGCTCGTCGTCGCCGCCGTGGCCTCCGGACCGTCGGTGGTGTTGATCGCAACTGCGCGCGCTGAGCGGGCACCCCGGGGCACCCGAACCTGGTAAGCGTCGGCATCCGCACCAGGAGCCAGCGCACTCGCCCACCGGCCGTCGACCTCGACACCATCCTCCTCCAGGTCGACCCACGTCCCCCATCGGCCGTCGTGCCGGAAGCGCACCGCGCCACCCGTGACCTCGCCGTCGTAGTACACCCCGACGAAGTCGATCGGGAAGGCCGACTCCACCGCCTCGTCACCGGACACCGGGCGTTGGGTGGCCAGCGTCTGCGGCGGCCCGGCCGGCCGCGCCTCCCTCGCCTCCACGACCGCGCCCTTCACCGTGGACACGAGGACCAGCATCACACCTGTCAGAAACCGCATCACGTCATCCTCCGGCGGCAACTCTCCCACATCACGACTCCGCAACGCGTTCGTGCACTTCGACACCCAACGCCGTCTGCCGAATCGCCTTGCGCGTCACCTCGTGATTCGCCGGCACCCCATCGATCGGCTGTGGGCCTCGCAAGCCAGCGCGGCGAAGGTACCACAGCCCGCCACGCCTGCTTCGAGGTCGTCGAGTCGCTGTTCGCGGCGATCAGCGCCGGTCCGCGCCGGTCCGCGTCAGGCGTTGGTGATACCCGACCGGATCGCGGCGACGACATCGTCGGGGACCTCGGTCATGCCGTGAGCATGCGCCGCGTGCGTGGCCGCCGCGGCCAACACCTCGTCGTCGGTCTCGCCGGTCACGACGCCGTCGCATCCGGACACCACGGTGTTGCACTCGAACTTCTTCACGATCTGCTCCTCACGGTTGTCGCCCTCGACGGGCGGGACGGAGGGAGGTCAGCTCGGCCGCGCCATCGCCCTGGCATCGTCGTTGGTCAGCTCCATGTCGTGAACCGACCGGGCGTGTTCCTGCGCGATCGTGACGACTTCGTCTTCGTCCGATGCTCGCAGAACGGTCCCACACGGGCATTCGATGGTGTGTCCGGTCACTACTGGCCTCCCAACGTGGCACGCTACGTATCGGTCATTGGCAAATGATTGGAGCAACCTTGGCACGCGTGTACCTCGCCGGCGGGATCCGAGTGGACGGCCCCGACGGCAGCTTCGTCGACGCCGACCTGCCCGGGAACCAGGGGCGCATCGCGTTCGTTGCGTTGGCGATCGAACGTCGTCCGATCTCCCACGACGAGCTCGCCGAGATCGTGTGGGGTGACGGGCTGCCGAGCCGTTGGAAGGGGTCGCTCGCCGCAGTGGTGTCGAAGATCCGCAGCCTCGTCAGCTCGGTCGGTCTCGAAGGCCGCGACGTCATCCACTCATCCGGCGGCGCGTACGCGCTGGTGCTCCCCGCACGATCGTGGGTCGACCTCGAGGAGGCCTTCCTGCAGCTCGACCGTGCCGAGGGTGCGTGGCGTCACGGTGACGCACAGGCGTCCACACGCCACGCCACCGTCGCGGCGAGCATCCTGCGACGACCGGTGCTCGCCGGAGTCGAGTCGCTGTGGGCCGAGGGTGTCCAACGACGTCAAGCCGACACGCTCTTCCGGTCGTACATCACCCTCGCTTCCGCATGGAACGAGTTGGGCGACCATCAACTCGCGGCAACCATTGCGGAGTCGGCCATCGGGCTCGATCCACTGCGCGAAGTCGGACACTGCCGCCTGATCGATGCCGAGGTCGCCCGAGGTGATCGTGGTGCTGCGCTTCGGGCGTTTGCCCGATGCGAACGGATCCTCCGCGACGAACTCGGTGTCGAGCCGTCCGCCGAGACCAAGCGGGTCATCGAACGGCTCCGGTGACG
>JBGTCW010000404.1:0-3028 GCA_041748635.1 Ilumatobacteraceae bacterium
CGCGCTCCCGGTCGTCGACGGGCAGCCGGTCGAACTCATCGGCGGCAGCGTCCGTGCAGGGTCGGTGGCTGGTTCGAGCGGCGCGCCCGAATACGGCGAATGGATGGTGCCGTGGGCCGACGGGTTCCTCGTCGGCTCGATGGCGTTCGCGCCGCAGCCCCTCCCCGAGGAACTGCCCGAGGAGATCGCCGCGCTGTTCCCGCAGGAGGTGCGCGATCTGTTCGATGGCGACCTCCCCCCCACGATTACGGAGGCGACCGATCGGCTGACGGAGGCCGGTCTGCTCGACGAGGTCACCAAGGTTCTGGAGGCCAACCCTGCCGCCGCCGACGCCATCTACGGCGTGCCGGCGGAGTCGCCGACACTCGACGTTCGTTTCACCGTCGACGGCGTCGATTGGGAGCAGCGCGAGATCGTGCTTCCGCCAGGCGCTACGTACCTGTCCAGCGTGACCGCAGTGGGCGAGCGGCTCGTCGCCGTGTACAGCGTGTTCGATCCGCTCACCGGCTCACCGGTCGACGGCACGATCACGGTGGCGGCCACCTCCGATCTCACCAACTGGACGACCCAGGAGATTGTGGTGGCGGCCCCGGTCGATCTACCGGCGGGCATCGTCCGGTCGGTCTTCGCGCAGGGCTTCGCTGCCAACGAGAATGGTTGGGTCGTGTCGGTGTATGACTCGATCGATGCGGATCCGTTCACGCTGCTGCCCGCCGAGATCCGTGACGAGATCGACTCGGGGAACGGGCTCGGGATGAGCACCGACGACGTCGGCATCACCGTCGAGTACGACTTCGGACCCGACGGCAGCGACCCCGCCGTGACGCGGACGTTCAGCTGGGACGAGCTCGGCGTCTCGCCGGAGGTCGCACAGCTGATGGCCGGCCAGGACTACGCACCCACGCTGTGGACCGCGTCGTGGGACGGCGAGCCCGCCCTTGCCGACGCACCGCCGGCCAATGGCCAGATCGTGACCACCGCCGCCGGGTTCGTGCAGTGGACCGATCAGACGTGGTTCTCGCCTGACGGCATCACGTGGACCGCCAGCCCCCTGCCCGACGGCGTCTCCTGGGTGTCCGGTGCCTTCAACGTCGCCGGTGGCGTGATCGTGTTGTCGACGACGGAGTTCGGTGAGGCGATCGTGCATCGTGTCGACGATCTCGGCGAGAACGCCGTACTGCTCGACCTCCTCACCCCCGATCTCTCTTCGCTCTCGCCGATTGCCCCGTTCGGGGGATCATCCACCTCGGGAGTGGTCGTGTCGGTCGAGCCACCGATCGCCGATGAGGACCAGCTGAGCGTCGAGGTCGACGGCTACCGCCTCACGGTGCGCCAACCCATGAGCATCTTCGAAGTGGTCGACGTGGCCACGGGCGAGGTCGTCGTGAGCCAGAACCCGTTCGGCGAGTCGACGGAGACCGAGTCCAACATCGTGTACGACGATGCGGGCGTGACCGTCACCGATCCGGGCACGGGCGAGGTGCTCGTCGTGTTCTCGCGGGATGTCATGGATGCCGCCGAGCGCGCGTACTTCGATGCCGGTCGCGGGAGCTACGAGCCCGACTTCTGGTTGCTTGCGTCGATCGACGGCGAACGTTTCGTGGTCGACGACATCGTGGACTCCACCGACGGTCCGACCTCGGTGGCGACCAACGGCTCGCGCCTGCTGTTGCAGTCGGGCGCCACCTGGACGATGTACGACCTCGCCTGATCCGGCGGGGACCGCTGACCGGTCGATCACGCTTCGGGTCTGACCCCTGACGTGATGCCAGACTCTCGCTCCGAATGAGTCGTCACCGCACCGACCGAGCACCGAGCGGGCTGGCAGCGTCGTTCGGCAATGCCGGCCTTCGCAAGCTGTACGGCGCCGAGGTGATCTCGGGAGCGGGCGACGGCATCCTCTGGGTGGCGCTCGTCGTGTATCTGTCCGACCAGCCCCGGTTCGGGCTCTGGCTCACCCTCGCGGTCGTGGCGCGCCTCGCCCCGCGGGCGTTGCTCAGCCTGCCGTCCGGCACACTCGTCGATCGCAGCGACATTCGCCGGCTGATCGTGACGATCGAATGGACGCGCGCTGCGCTGATGGCCGCGGCGGCGCTGCTCACGTCATGGGATGTCGGCGCCACACCGGTGCTGTTGATCGTGCTGAGCTCGTACACAATCGCTGCTCCGACACGTCCGGCGCTCGCCGCAATCGTGCCGACCATCGCCGGTGAACGTCATCTCGCTGTCGCCCTCGCCGTGCTCAGCTCGGTCCGCCAGGTGATGACCTTCGTCGGACCACTGATCGGAGTCGCGGTTGCGGTTTGGGCTCCTCCAGCGGGGTTCGCCGTGAACGCAGTGACGTTCGCCGCGTCTGGTGCCATCATTGGGATGCTTCGAGACGTCCCGGCCGGACGCTTCGATGCCGGACCGACCGGACCGAGTGCAACCGGCGGACTCGTGGGAGCGTTCGTCGACGGCTTCGAGGTGGTGCGCTCGATCCGTGAGCTCCCCCCGCTCGTGACCCTGATCGGCATCATGTACCTCGCTCGTGGAGCGGAGTTGGTGCTCCACGTGTACGTGGTCCGTGATCGACTCGGAGCGCCCGTCGACGACATCGGTCTGCTCGGCGGAGCCATCGGCCTCGGTGCGCTGATCGCGATGCCGATTGCGGCTCGCTCGGCAAAGTCGTCGAGTCCCGTTCGTCCCATCTTGGTGTCGCTGGCCCTGACGGCGATTCCCACCGCGGCGCTGGCGCTGATCACGACAACGGGGTGGGCGTGTGCGGCGCTCGTCCTGGTCGGAGTCGGGATGGTCGTGTTCGAAGTGGTGATCGTGATCCTCGTCCAGCGAGTCACTCCCGCGGGCTCACTCGGCCGGGTGTTCGGCGCGATCAACGGCGCGTCGAACTCCGGCAAGCTCGTCGGGGCAGTCGCTGCCCCGGTCGCGGTCGCTGTCGTCGGACTGGAAGTCGCACTCGTCGTGTTGGCCTCCCTGGTGTTGGTGGCCGGCGCGGCGGCGGTCCGGCCGCTCGTGATCGTCGGACGCC
>JBGTCW010000405.1:0-3709 GCA_041748635.1 Ilumatobacteraceae bacterium
GACGGCCGCCCTCGTCGGGCCGCCCGTCCCGCTTGTTGCCGGCGTCGCGACCGCGTCCGCCGTCACGTCCACGTCCCTCGCGCTTGTTGCGATCGCCTCGGTCGCCGCGATCGTTGCGGTCTCGCTTGGCCCGTGTCTCGATGACCGCTTCGAACGGACGCTCGCTCGGCAGCAGCTCGATCAGATTCTCCGGCCCGGACTTCTCGCGGCTCTTGACGATTGCCTGGATCTCGATGCCGTCGAGCATCTGCTCGACGTCGACTTTCAGGATGTCCCCGACCGCTGCACCATCCGGGAGGATCGACGAGTCGACCACCCCGTTGGGCTTACGGGCGCCGGCGGCGCGCCAGGTCCAAGAGCCATCGGCGAGCGCGCTCGTCAGCTCGATATCGATCCGTCGGGACATCTCGCCAACGGTACCGGCTCGGCGGGGGAGAACTCCAACGAACGCGGAGTGACCCGCTACCGTGCGCGCCATGGCCATCTATGCGCTCGGCGAACTCGAGCCGTCGATTCATCCCGATGCGTTCGTTCATCCGGATGCCGTGATCATCGGCGCGGTCACGATCGGCCCGAACTCGTCGGTCTGGCCCGGCGCCGTACTGCGCGGTGATGGTGGCGAGATCCGGATCGGCGAACGCACGAGCGTGCAGGACAATGCCGTGCTCCACACCACACCGGAGTGGCCGACGGTGGTCGGCGACGGATGTGTGTTGGGGCATCTGATCCATCTGGAGGGTTGCACGATCGAGAACGACGTTCTGATCGGCAATGCGGCGATGGTGCTGCATCGATCGGTGATCCACTCCGGTGCGATCGTCGCCGCGAACTCGGTCGTCCTGAACGATGTCGAGGTACCGTCAGGAGCGCTCGCAGCTGGCTCGCCCGCAGTGATCAAGCTCGACCGGGTCGATCCCGAGTCCATTCGTTCGAGCGCCCGCCACTACGTCGAGCGCATCGAGCAGTACCGCACGTCGCTGCGCCGCCTCGACTGATGCGGGCGTTCGTGCTGGTGGTCGACAGCACCGAGGTCGACGTGGCCTCCGACGCGCTGTGGCAACTCGGTGTCCGTGCGATCGAGGAACGGCTGGCGCCCGCGACCGCTGGTGCAGGCGACGGTCGCGATCGCGTGGAGCTGAGGACGTCGGTCGGCGACGACGACGAGTCGATCCGTCGAGCGGTTGACCACCTCGCGCAGCGCTGGGACTGGCGCGTCGATGTCATCGCCGACGAGACATCCGACGCGAGTCGAGCTTGGCGCGAGTTCGCCGCACCGATGTGGATCGATGACCGTCTCGTCGTCGTCCCCGCCTGGCTGGAGCACGAGTCCTTCGACGGTGTCGTGGCCGTCTCGATCGAACCCGGGGGCGCCTTCGGTCTGGGCGATCACCCGACGACGCGGCTGTCGCTGCGGGCCCTCCGTCCGCTCATCCACTCGACGAGTGTTGTTCTGGACGTCGGCTGTGGCACGGGGGTGCTCGCGATCACCGCCGCCGTGTTCGGCGCTCGGCACGTTTGTGCCGTCGACATTGCGTCCGCGGCGGTCGAGGCGACGCTCGACAATGCCGAGCGCAACGGTGTGCGACGACACATCGACGTCGACACGACTCCCGTCGACGAACTCGACGGCAGCTTCGACGTCGTCGTGGCGAACATCCTGGCGCCGACGCTGATCTCGATGGCCGACGAACTTCGACGACTGACGAGTCGGGAAGGCCGACTCGTGATCAGCGGCATCCTTGCTGACCGCCACGAGCACGTGCTCGCTGCACTGGCGCCGATGATGGTCGAGCGAACCGACGTCCTCGACGGATGGGCGTGCGTCACGCTCCGTCATCCGCGCTGAGCGCGGCCCGTGGTTCGTTGCGGCTCAGCTCGCGCGAGCGCGAATTCCGATGGGAGCGATGAGACGGAAACCGGCCGCGTGGCGCTCGTCCTCGGATTCTCCACCCCAGAAGCCGTACTCGTGATTCCGGCGGGCGAAGTCGACACAGTCGACTCGGACAGCACAGCCAGCGCACACGTCCTGCGCTGCGGCCTCGCGCCGTTCCCGCGCCTGCGGACGCTCGGCCGCCGTTGGGAAGAACAGGTGCGTCAAACCCTTGCAGGCACCGTGACGCATCCAGTCGTCGTCCGTTGCGATGCGGTCGAGTTCCATGGCCGACATGTACACACCCCCGTGCGTAGTACCCCAGTTGGAGCCGGTCGGCCCCGATCGCTCCGCAGACTAAATCGAATCAACCATCGAGTCAATTGCATCCAGCAAGGAATTTTTGGAGACGGGACCTCAACGGTTGGGGGGCGCGCACAACAGCTCGACGCCACGAGCGAACGTCGCCACGTCCTCGGCGGTCGTGTCCCACGAGGTCATCCACCGAACCTGGTGCGAACTCACGTCCCAGTCCCAGAAGAAGCACCAGTCGCGCAGCGTGTCGATCACGTCGGGGGCGAGGCGCGGGAAGAGGCTGTTCACCGCAGGGGAGTGATCGATGTCGACGCCGTCGATGTCGACGGTGAGCGCGTGGAGTTCCACAGCCATGGCGTTCGCGTGGGCGGCCAGGGTGATCCAGAGGTCGTCCTGGAGGATCGCGTTGAACTGAGCGGCCAGGAAGCGCATCTTCGACGGCAGCTGGGTGACCTGTTTGCGGACGTACTGCGAGCCCACTGCGACGGCGGGCGACAAGAACACGACCGCTTCGGCGCCGAGCAGACCGTTCTTCGTCCCCCCGAAGCTCACGGCGTCGACGCCGGCGTCGACCGTCATCGCCCGTAGCGCCTCGCGGGTGCCGCCGAGGGCCGCGGTGGCGTTCGCGATTCGGGCACCATCGAGGTGCACGAGCATGCCGAGCGCATGTGCCTGATCGCAGAGTGCAGCGATCTCGTCGGCGGTGTACAGGGTGCCGAGTTCGGTGGCTTGGGTGATCGAGACGACCCCAGGTTGTACGTGGTGCTGCACACCCTGGACGTGGGCGAGCTCGGCCAGCTGCTCGGGCACGAGCTTGGCGCCAGGCGAGGAGAGGTCGATCAGCTTGGTGCCGAGCACCCGCTCGGGGGCACCCGTCTCGTCGACGGCGATGTGCGCCCAGTCGGTGCAGACCACGCCGTGGTGCGGTCCTGGCAACGACCCGAGCAACGTGGCCAGCGCCACGATGTTGGCACCGGTGCCGTTGAACGTGAGCTGCGTGGTGACGTCGCCGCCGAACAGGTCGCGGAAGCGATCCTCGCATTCACGGGTGTGCTCGTCGTCGCCGTAGGCGAGCGCGGAGCCCTCGTTTGCCGCGAGCACGGCGTCGATCACGGCGCGATGCGCGCCGGCAGCGTTGTCGCTGGCAAACGCGCGCGTTGGCGGTGGCGGCAGGTTCATCTCGGTGAGTCTCCCAGCTCGATCCCCGTCGTCCACGCCTCCGGCACCGGAAACGTCCTAGAATATCGTCATGACGTTATCGGGGATGGGTGACGGTGGCGGGGGATCGGGCGCTCGACACTGTCGATGGTGTCGTCGGGCGCTCCCGGAGCGTCGTGGTCCCGGTCGGCCACGAGAGTTCTGCTCGCCACGGTGCCGGCAGTGGGACTGGGTGGCACGGCACCGGGCCGCCGAGCTGGAGCTGAGCGAGAACGAACTGGTGATCACGCGGTCGGAACTCGATGCGCTGCACGATGAGCTGTACGTCTTGGCCTGTGCGGTCGACGACGTCGAACGAGACCTCGA
>JBGTCW010000406.1:0-2349 GCA_041748635.1 Ilumatobacteraceae bacterium
GACTGGGCGCTCGCCGAACGCCGCAAACTTGGCACCGCCGGGCTGCGCCGCCGTCAGCAGCGCCGCTGGCCCGACCTGGGCTGACCTCGAGCACCGAGTTCACCCGAACCGTATCCTTTCCGATGTGCTGGTGCGCCGCCACATCATCGAGTTCGTCGTCACGGCGGTCGCCTTCTGGCTCGTCGCCTGGATCCTGCCGTGGATCTCGATCCGAGACGGGCGAACGCTGCTCGCCGCTGCGGCGATCGTGTCGATCCTCAATGCCATCGTGTGGCCGCTCGTCGCTCGCTGGTTCTCGCGACTCATCCTGTGGACAGCCGGTCTCCTCGGACTGGTCGCCAACGGACTGATCCTCCTCCTCACGGCCGATCTACTCGACGGGCTCACCGTCGATTCCTGGCAAGCGGCGATCCTGGCGTCGTTCCTCATGACCGGCGTCGGCGTGGTCGCAAGCACATTGCTGTCGATCGACGACGATGCGGTGTGGCAGCGCCAGACGATGAAGCGGATGGTCGAGCGGCTCGACCCACCCACGTCGACCGTCGTGCCCGGGATCCTTTTCCTCCAGATCGACGGGTTGGCCGAGCCGGTCCTGCGGCGTGCGATCAGCGAGGGCCTCACCCCGACGCTCGCACGCTGGGTGCACTCCGGTAGCCATCGCATCGTCGGGTGGGAGTGCGATCTGTCTTCGCAGACCGGGGCCAGCCAGGCCGGGATCCTGCACGGCAACAACCACGACATGCCGGCGTTCCGGTGGCACGACAAGGAACTCGGCAAGGTGCTCACCTCGAATCGCCCTCGCGATGCGGCGATCATCGAGCGTCGTCAGTCCGACGGCAACGGGCTCCTCGTCGACGGTGGAGCGTCGCGCTCCAACGTGTTCTCCGGCGACAGCTCCGAGTCGGTGCTCACCTTCAGCACGTTGCTGGATCGTTCGAGTCACAGCCACAACACGGCGAACTACTTCCTGTCCGACCCCTACGCAGTGAGTCGACTGCTGGTGCTCACGCTTGCCGACACGTTCCGTGAACTCACCGACCGGCGCCGCACGAGACGGCGCAGCATCGAACCGCGACTCCCCCGCCGCGGCGTGTATCCACTCGCGCGGGCTGCCACGACGACCATCCTGCGCGACATCACGATGTACACGCTGCTGAGCGACGTCTACCGCGGCGTGCCCGCCGCCTACGCCGACTTCGTCGGCTACGACGAGGTTGCGCACCACTCCGGCATCTCGGCGCCGACGGCGCTCGACACGCTGGGCCGACTCGACGACCAGTTGGCACGTCTCGAGGCCGCCATCGCCGAAGGCCCGCGCCCCTATCACGTGGTCGTGCTGTCGGACCACGGTCAGACGCAGGGCGCCACGTTCCTCCAGCGCTACGGCATCACACTCGAGCAACTCGTCGACAGCCTGATCGACGCCGACATCGACATCTCGATGCCGGTGATGTCGTCGGAAGGCTGGGGCAACCTCAACGCCGCGTTGACCGAGGCGATCCGCGACGAGGACAGCCGGATCGGCAAACTGGTCCGCTCGGTCACGCGCAAGCACGTCGTCGACGGTGACGTCGTGTATGGGCCCGCCTACGCTGACGAGCGGGACGGAGCCGGTGAGGGGACCCGACCGGGCGACGCCGACGTGGTCGTGCTGGCTTCGGGCAACCTCGGCCTCATCACCTTCACCGCCATCGACGGCCGTGGTGACATCGAGACGATCTCGCGCCTGCACCCAGGCCTGGTGAGGGGACTCGCCGAACACCCCGGCATCGGCTTCATCATGGTCCGATCGCAGGAGTACGGCGCCATGATCATCGGTGCATCGGGTATCCGCTACCTGTCCGACGACCGCGTCGAGGGTGTCGATCCGCTGCTGCCGTTCGGTCCCAACGCCGCCGAGCACCTGCGGCGCACCGACTCGTTCACCAACGCGCCCGACATCCTGGTGAACAGCTTCTTCGATCCGCACGCCGACGAGGGCGCCGCCTTCGAGGAGCTGATCGGGTTCCACGGTGGCCTCGGCGGCGCACAGACCCAACCCTTCGTGCTGTATCAGTCGGTCTTCGACGAGCCGCCGCAACCGATCGTCGGCGCCACTGCAGTCCATGAGCTGTTCAAGCGGTGGCGTGCTTCGACGCTGGATCCGAACGCGCCGCGACCATGGTCGACGCCCGACAACTCTGCCCCGCTGACGAACCATCACGACGGGGCCACGACGTCGGTGGCGACCCCATGACGGTCCGCGGGGTCGGCCACGCCACACCGCTCGTCGAGCGCGCCGGTCGACGGATCCACCCCGACCCGCTGCTCACACGCCGCGGCGCCCAACTGCGACGCCGATGTGCGCTG
>JBGTCW010000407.1:0-1832 GCA_041748635.1 Ilumatobacteraceae bacterium
GAGGCTCCAGCGCTGCCGTTCTCGCACCCAGTAGCTCAGCAGGAACGTCGGCTGGCTGGCATCCATGATCTGGCCGACATGCGCACCGGCATCGGCGAGGCCGAGCGTCACCAGTGGATCGTCGAGCATCGCCTCGACCGCTCGGAGATCCTGGTTCAAGAAGGGCATGCTCGCCACGAGCGCACCATCGGTCTCGAGCACCAACTCGATGAACGCCGCCGCCGGGCTCACGCCGCGCTCGACCGCGATCGCCGCCAGCGACATCGACGGGTCGCAGTCGTAGCGCGCCCCCTCTTGCGGCAGCACGAACAGCTCGGTGAGATCGAGCGGGGTGCCATGCACGTCGGCTTCGTTGATGAGCGTCTGACGGAACGATGCGTCACGGACCATCTGCATCCGACGACCGTTGACCGCCGCGCGCAGCTCTTTCCACGACGGCGCCCGGTCGAACGGGGTGCGCGTCTCCAGACCGAACAGGATCCCGACGCCGCGGGCGGTCGTCTGCGGTCGAACGTTGGCGCCCAGTTCGTTCTCGGCCTTGGCGAACTCGATGACCCGTTCGTACAGGTCGGGCCGCCGATTGCTCTGGGTCAAGCCGAAACTCACGGGGCGACCGCTGCGACGGCTGATCTCACCCATCAACGCCACTTCGGAACGGGAGTGGTCATAGGCGTCGTTGTCACGCTCGCCCAGGCGCATCGCCCCTTCGAAGATCCCGGCGCCGTTGTCGCGCAACACCTCGGCAAAAGCGAGCAGCTCGTCGGCCGTCGCATACGTCCCGGGGACCGGTCGGCCGTCGGGCACCTTGTGCAGCAACGTCCGACTCGTCGACACACCGAGAGCGCCGGCAGCCATCGCTTCGTCGACCAGCCGGGCCATCGCAGCAATGTCGTCGCCCGACGCCGGTGCCTCGTCGAGCCCGCGCTCGCCCATCACGTAGGTGCGCAGCGCCGAGTGGCCGACCAGACCCCCCGTGTTCGGACCCTTGGGCAGTCGATCGATCGCCTCGTAGTACTCGCCGTAGGTCTCCCAGTCCCACGCAAGACCCTCGAGGATCGCCTCGGCGGGGATGTCCTCCACGCTCTCCATCATCTCCGCAAGCGTTGCTCGGTCGCCAGGGCGGCAGGGGGCGAAGGTCACGCCACAGTTGCCCATCACGACGCTCGTCACGCCGTGCCAGCAGCTCGACGTGCCGATCGGGTCCCAGGTCAGTTGCGCGTCGAGGTGGGTGTGGATGTCGACGAAGCCCGGCGTGACGATCCTGTCGGTCGCGTCGAGTTCGCGATGTGCCCGTGCGCTGATCCCGCCCTCGGCGATGTCGGTGATCTCGACGATGCGATCATCGGAGATGGCGACGTCGGCGAGCCGCACCTGTGCCCCGGTGCCGTCGACCACTGTGCCATTACGGATGATGATGTCGTGCTTCATTGCCGCCTCGTACGAACTCGCATGAATTCGTCCCAACTCCTCCGATGTCGGCGGGGGTCGCCGCTGTCGGACCAAGGGTCTAGCGCGCCAGAACCTCGACGCACACCTTCGATCGTGTTCCAATTTCGTGTCGTGAGCCGACATCATCGGTGTCAGTTCCCGGCGAGGAGCAGCGTCTCGGCGCCGATCGGCGTGAAACCAGCTCGCAAGAACGCTCGCAGCGATGCTGCGTTTCCCGGCGCGATCTGAGCGAACACGACGAGATCGGAGGGGATCAACGCCAGCGCGTGCCCGATCAGGCGTCCACCGGCTCCCGCACGCAGCGCACTGAACACCTCGACCGACACCTCCCACCGGTCGACAAGGCCGCGTCCGATCGTCACCAACCCGGTCTCGTCACCGTG
>JBGTCW010000408.1:0-1755 GCA_041748635.1 Ilumatobacteraceae bacterium
CCCGACGGCAACACGATCAACATCCGCTTCGTTCGCCCGGAGTCGGCCGATCCGCTGCCCTGCATCTACTACATCCACGGTGGCGGCATGCAGAGCGGGTCGTGCTTCGGCGCGATGTATCGGGTGTGGGCGCGGGTGCTGGCCGCACAGGGTGTCGCCGTAGCGATGGTCGACTTCCGGAACTGCCTGACACCGTCGTCGGTTCCCGAGCTCGAACCGTTCCCCGCTGGGCTGAACGACTGCGTCTCGGGGCTGCGGTGGATCGTCGCACAGGCCGAAGACCTGGGCATCGACCCGACTCGGATCATCGTGGCCGGCGAGTCGGGCGGCGGCAACCTCACGCTGGCCACCGGCATGCAACTGCTGCGCGACGGCGACATCGGACTGATCAGCGGACTGTATGCGCTGTGCCCGTACATCGCCGGCGAGTGGCCGCAGGATCGGTTCCCGTCGTCGATCGAGAACGAAGGGATCCTGCTGAACCTGCACCACAACCGGGGCCGGGTCGCCTACGGCATCGACGAGTTCGAGCAGCGCAATCCGCTGGCCTGGCCGTCGTTCGCCACGGTCGAAGACGTCGCCGGGCTCCCACCGACGTTCATCAGCGTCAACGAGGCCGACCCGCTTCGTGACGAAGGCGTCGAGTTCTACCGGCTGCTGCTGTCCGCCGGCGTCGTGGCGCAGTGCCGCATCGTGATGGGCACGAGCCACGGCATGGACGTGTTCACCGCGGTCATCCCCGACATCAGCCGCGAGACCGCAGCCAGCATCGCTCGTTTCGCCTCGCGCTGACGGACGCCCCATCAGCTCGCGAGGCGTGTCGCGGCGATCGCAGTGAACTCGTCGATCGTCTCGACGGTCGTCTCTGCGGTCCGGTTCTCGAACGTGAAGCTCGCCAGCGAGCGCCCCGCCCGCACGAGGACGTGATCGACGGTGATGGCCACGATCGACGGATCGCCGACGACGGGAACGACGACGCGAATCGCCTGGGTTGCGTCACCGACTGAGCCGACCTGCAGGCAGGTCGCAGCGGCTGGGCCGACCGACGCACCTTCGGACACGGAGCTCAGAAGTAGATGATCTCTTCGGCCTTGGCTTCGGCGTCGTCGAGGTCGTCGGTGTAGGCACCCGTCGACAGGTACTTCCAGCCGCCGTCGCACACGATGAACACGATCGTGGCCGGCCCATCGACATCGGTGTCGATCTGCGATGCGACCTTCGCCGCACCGGCGAGCGCGGCGCCGGCGGAGATCCCGGCGAAGATGCCGCACTCGTGCACCAGGCGACGAGTCCACTCGATCGACTCGCGGGGACGAACCACACGCTTGCGGTCGAGGATGTCGAAGCCGTTCCAGTTCTCGAACACCGGCGGGATGTACCCCTCGCCGATGTTGCGCAGCCCCTCGACGCGCTCGCCGAGCGGTGGCTCGACGGCGATGATCTGGATGTCGGGATTCTGCTCCTTGAAGTACCGACCGGCGCCCATGAGCGTGCCGCTCGTGCCGAGCCCGGCGACGAAGTGGGTCATCTCCGGGACGTCGCGCAGGATCTCGGGGCCGGTGCCCTCGTAGTGGGCGCGAGGGTTGGCGTCGTTCGCGTACTGGTACGGGAAGAACCACTCGGGATGCTGGTCGGCGAGTTCGATGGCCCGGGCGACGGCGCCGTTGGAGCCCTCCTCGCCGGGCGTGAGGATCAACTCGGCGCCGAACACTTCGAGCATCTGGCGACGCTCGATCGACACGTTCGTCGGCATCA
>JBGTCW010000409.1:0-2219 GCA_041748635.1 Ilumatobacteraceae bacterium
GGCGATCGCCGAGTCGCTGATCGAGTCCGCGGAGGCCGCTGGTTTCGACCCGGCGACGGTGGGCATCGACGTGACGAACCTCGACGCACTGCAGCTCGAAGCCGCCAGCGACCAGGCTGGCCTTCCGTCGGTCGTGCCCACGAACGTGCCGAGCCTCGGCCTGCAACAAGTGGCCGACACGACACGCGTGATCGCGGCGATCGGGTTCCTCGCGTTCGCGTTCGGCGCCGTGGTCATCCATCCGCGCCCTGGTCGCGGGCTGCGACGGCTCGGCGTGATGACCGCGATCGTGTGCGGCACCTGGCTGGTGGGGATGGTCGTCACCGGCTGGATCATCGAGTTGGCGTCCAACACACTGTTCGGCGAGATGCTGCAGACCGTGTGGAGCGATGCCGTCTCGTCGATGCTGCTCCTCGTCGGCGCCGGAGTCGTGATCGGCCTCGGTGTGATGTTCGCGGGGCTCGCCGCCGACGGTTGGGCGACCGAACGCGCCCGACGCAACGCCTGGTGAGGAGTCGCCGGGCGAGCCCCGGTCAGTCGCGATGCGACGGCTTCGACGGTTCCAGCAGGCGCGGGCCCATCAGCTTGGCCATCAGGTGTTCGCCGGACGTCACCGGTGCGTATCGCGCTGGGTTCGACTCGTCGCAACACGTCGGAAGGCACTCGATGACCGCGTCCCAGTTCGGCTGCTGGAACCACGCAACCGAGCGCCGGCGAACGGGATCGGTGGCGCTGGCCGGCGGGGGCACGACTCGATGCAGCGTCGAGCGCCACCGGTCATTCGACCACTCGGCCAGCAGGTCGCCGACGTTCACGATGAGCGATTCGGTGTCGGGGAGCACATCGTGCCACCGACCACCGTCGTCGCAGATCTGCAGCCCCGGGACCGGGTCGGCGAGGAGCACGGTGATGCTGCCGTAGTCGGTGTGCGCACCCATGCGCATCTGGCTGGGTTGCGGATCAGGTGCGTCGGGTCGGCGCTGATAGTTGTTGGCGCGCATCACGGTCGGCCCCTTGTCGAGGTACGCCTCGAAGTGGTCCGCCGGCATCCCGAGTGCGACCGCCGCGACCGACATCACCTCGTTGGCCACACGGTCGACCGCCGCCAGGTACGCGAGCCACGTGTCTCGGAACGCCTCAGGCGGCGACGGCCACACGTTGGGTGCGAAGAGCGTGTCGCGACGTGCGGCGAAGTAGGAATCAGCGAGCTCGGTCTCGGACAGTTCGAGGCCGACGTTGAAGGCCTCGAACAGGTCGGTCGGCAGGTCCTGCTCACCGAGCGAATAGGCGAGCGCCTCCGAACCCTCGGGGGCGTACCCGCGGTTCGCTGCCCGGTCGTCGACGAAGTACGCGAGTTTTTCGCGGATATCGAGGTCGAAGAACGCCGCCGTGACATCGAGCATGTCGGCCATGAGCGTCGGGTCGACATCGTGGCCGCTGATCGACACGAACCCTGACGTGCGCGCCGCACGGTCGAACTGACTCGCCACCGCTCGGCGGTCGTGTTCGTCACCGTGGCGGAACGGGCCGAGGTCGATCGGTTCGACGCGCATGCATCGACGGTATCGCCCAGCCGGGTTCACGGACGCGTGGAACCGTGGCGCTCAGATCCGTTCGCCGAGCGCGTCGAGCAGGCCCTGCATGCCGCCGAAGGTGACGATGCGGAACTCCTCTGCGGCGGCGACGCCGTGGCCGGCTCCGACGCGTTCGCTCCCCGATCGCACCAGGCGCGGCAGCAGCTCGTCGACCCGGCCCACCGCCAGCGCCTCGTCGACGTCCGGAATCCGCCAACCACCGGTCGCGGCCTGCAGGTGGAGCTGGTTGAAGAAGTTCAGCATCATCGTGCGATGGGAGCACGCCGCAGCGATCTTGCGCTCGAGGGTGGCGGTGATGTCGACGACGTCGGTGACCTCGATCACTCGACGTCCGAAGTACCAGCGCTCGAAGCATCCGTGCGGAGCGAGGGAGTCGCCGCTGTGGACCGAGATCTCGTCGAAGTGCTCGGGGTGGTGCAGATCGAACTGGCTCGTCCAGAACGACTCGTCGACGGCGCGTGCCACCGTGACGTGGTCGAGGTTGTCCTCGCCGTACATCGCGTACGGGTCGAACGACACGAGCGCATGCGGGCGGTACGTACGCACGGCGTGGATGATGCGCTCGCGCAGCTCGACCGTCGACACGTCGCCGAGGGTGTCGGTCGGATAGCCCAGCTCGACGAT
>JBGTCW010000410.1:0-2676 GCA_041748635.1 Ilumatobacteraceae bacterium
GCCCTGCGTGTTGAGCGGCACGTACAGCTGCAGCCCTTTCGACCCTGACGTCTTGCACCATCCATCGAGGCCGACCGAGCCGAGCACGGCACGCACGCCGAGCGCCACCTCGCAGCACTCGACGATCGACGTCTTCGGCCCGGGATCGAAGTCGAACACCAACGTGCGGGGTGTGTCGAGGTCCACAGCGAGTGCCATCGGCGCGTGGAGTTCGATCGCGGCGAGGTTCGCGGCCCACACCATGGCGGCAGGCTCCTCGATGCGGCAGTACTCGATCCCGCCACGCCGGTCGCCCGGGCCGAGCGCCACCGGCACCCACTCCGGGCGATGCGTCGGGCAGCGCTTCTCGAAGAACCCGTCGTGATCGGTGCCGTCGGGGTACCGGCGAAACGTGATGCAACGGCCGGCGAGATGGGGAATGATCACCGGCGCGATGCGCAGGTGGTAATCGACGACCTCGGCCTTGGTGAACCCCGACGGGTAGAGCACCTTGTCGAGGTTGGACAACCTGACGGTGCGTCCTTCGATGTCGACCTCGATCGGCGCAGCCATGAGACGCGTCGTTCGCCGGCGCTACGCCGACTTCTTCTTTGCCGCCGACTTCTTGGCCGGATGCCGTGTCCGAGCCTCCTTGGCCGCCGCCACGCTGGCCTCCAGCGCCGCCATGATGTCCACGACCTTCGGCTTCTCAGCGGCGGTCTCGAGAACCTCGAACTCCTCGCCATCGGCCTTCATCTGGATCAACGCCATGACCTCCTCGCGGTACTCGTCGCGGTACTTGGCCGGCTCGAAGTCCGATGCGAGCGACGCAACGAGCGCTTCGGCCATCGCGATCTCCTTGTCGTTCACCTCGATGGCGTCGAGGCCCTGCAATTCATCGATGTCGGCGGGATCGAGCACCTCGTCGGCGTAGGCAAGCGTCGACATCACCAGCCGGCCCTCCTCGGCGCGGATGGCTGCGGTGTACTGCTTGTTGCGCATCACGAAACGACCGATCGCCACCTTGCCGCTGGCCTCCATCGCCCGAGCCAGCAGCACGTACGGCTTCGGCGGGCCGTCGGGGGCGAGGTGGTACGCGGTGTCGAAGTAGACGGGATCGATGTCGGTGAGATCGACGAACTCCTCGAGATCGACCGACTTGGTGGCAACCGGCATGAACGGCTCGAGTTCGTCGGGGTCGACGACCACATAGCGACCCTTCGAGATCTCGTACCCCTTCACGATGTGATCGTCGCCGACCTCTTCACCCGACTCGGCGTTCACTTTGCGGTAGCGGATGCGAGCCATGTTGCGCTCGTCGAGTTGGTTGAACGACACGCTCTGGCGACGCACCGCGTGGAACAACTTGACGGGGATCGCCACCAAACCGAACGAGATCGTCCCACTCCACACCGGCCGTGCCATGCCCAGAGTCAACCACATCCACCCCTTCCCCAAACCCAATATCAGGCGGCGAGGATGGCGCGGGGGACGATGTCCATGCCGAATCCGGTGAGGATCGCCAGGTACAACAGCCCGGTCGCCGCCATGACCGCCGAGTAGGCGCGTTCCTTCAGCGCCGCCTGGGTGACGAACAGCAGGATGATCGTGGTGATCGCGCACATGAGCCACATCCAGCCGAGCATCCCGCCCCAGCCGTCGTCGACCGACCCGGTCAGCACGGCGATCATGCCCGTCGGGAGCAGCATCACCAGGACCTCGGCGGGCCACAGCCACTTGACCGCCGACACCATCTCGTTCAGGAGCACGCGGGGCAGCCCAGGTTGGGTGAGGTACCAGTGCCCGAGCAGCATGGCGTCGGAGATCGCCCCGATGAACGCGGCACCGACGAGCGTGCGGGCGAGTGCGACCGCGGGGTTGCCGCCCGCGTCGAGCGCAGCAGCGATCAACCCGACCGCCCCGATCACGACGGGCACCAGGTCGAGCGCCGGCGGGAACTCGGACCGCACCTCGTCGGATGGCTCGACACGACGCACCTCGACCGTCCGATCGATGCCCGTCATCGCCGCAACCCGCTCACTTCGGCGATCGTGATCGGCGTTCGCTCCACTGACGCCGGCAGCCTTGCGACGGACCGACACGAACAGCGCGAACGCGCACGACACCATCACGCCGACCGACGCCGCCTCGCGAACCGGGACCACGCCGAACGACAGCCCGGCCGCGAGCGCTCCAGCCGCGAACGCGAAGTAGACGCCTCTCAGCAGCCAGCCGTAACCGAGGCTGGCGATCCGGCGACGGGTCGTGAACCAGCAGAACAACATGCCGCCGGTGGCCCACTGCAACAGCACCGTGGCGGCGTCGAGACTGATCACGCTCGCCCACGGTAACGCCGTAGCCTGACGGCGCCATGGCCTCCCCCCGCCGCCATCTCCCCCGTCGCTCCGCCATCCGGGTCGCAGCTATCGCCGTTGCCTCGCTCGCCCTCGCTGCGTGCGCCACCGGGCAGCGCCCGAGCTTCGACGTCGACGATCCCGCCACGCAGGAGACCGGCGACGCAGCGATCGACGCCGTGCTCGAGCGTCTCGACGGGGTCCGACTTGCCCAGTTCAGCGCCGACTACACGATCCTCACCCGCCTCGGCGACAAAGAGTCGACGGCGACCGTGGTCCAGGCCGACAACAGCCGACGCTCGATCACGATCAACGACGTCCGCTTCCTCGACGGCGTCGGCAC
>JBGTCW010000411.1:0-6202 GCA_041748635.1 Ilumatobacteraceae bacterium
GAGGCCGCACTGCGCCGGCTCGGCTTCGAGCAGGTCCGTGTGCGGCACTACGACGACACCGCCCGGATCGAGGTCGAGCTCGACGACCTGCAGCGCGTGCTCGCAACCCGGGCGGCGGTCGTGGACGCCGTGCACGGTGCCGGCTATCGCTATGTCACCGTCGACCTCGAGGGGTTCCGGTCGGGCAATCTGAACGACGGCATCAACACCTGACCCGCGCGTCGACCGGCCGTACACGATGTGCCTGGCACCTCGTGTACGTCGGGTCCGATGACGGGCGAACGAGGGCGCACACGTATCGTTCGGCGCCATGAAACTCTCGATGATGATCAGCTATTCGGGCGACTTCCACGCAGACGTGGACCGGGTCGTCGCACTCGAAAAGGCGGGCCTTGACGTGGTCTGGGTGCCCGAGGCCTACAGCTTCGATGCCGTGTCGCAGATGGGGTATCTGGCCGCGAAGACCTCGACGATCGAGATCGGTTCGGGCATCCTCAACGTGTTCTCCCGCACCGCCACGTGCATGGCTCAGACGGCGGCCGGCCTCGACTACGTGTCGAACGGTCGGTTCATCCTCGGCCTCGGGGCGTCGGGCCCGCAGGTCATCGAGGGCTTCCACGGTGTGCCCTACGAGCAACCGATGCCGCGCATCCGTGACTACATCAACGTGTGTCGGATGACGTGGCGACGCGAGAAGGTGATCTACGACGGTCCGACCACCAAGATCCCACTGCCGGAGGGTCAGGGGACCGGCCTCGCCAAGCCGCTCAAGCTCATCAATCATCCCGTGCGCGCCGACATCCCGATCTTCTGGGCGAGCTTGATGGGTCAGTCGGTGAAGAACACCGCGAAGTACGCCGACGGCTGGCTGCCGATCTTCTTCGATCCCGAGAAGTTCCAGTCGGTCTGGGGCGACGATCTCAAGGCCGGGACGGCCGATCGCGACCCGGATCTCGGACGGCTGCAGATCTCGGCCGGGGGGATGGTGGCGATCGGTGACGAGCTCACCGGTGATGCCCAGAAGCGCATCCTCGACCTCGCCCGTCCGAACGCCGCGCTCTACATCGGCGGGATGGGTGCACGCGACAAGAACTTCTACAACACGATCTGCCAGCGCTACGGCTACGTCGCCGAGGCAGCCGAGATCCAGGATCTGTATCTGTCCGGCAAGAAGGACGAAGCCGCCGCGGCCGTGCCCGGCGAGATGCTCGAGAAGTCGAACCTCGTCGGACCTGCCGGGTACGTCAAGGAGCGCATCGCCGCGTTCAAGGAAGCGGGCGTGACCCACCTCTCGGTCAGCCCCGTCGGCGGCGACCCGGTCAAGACGATCGAGCAGCTCAAGTCCCTCCTCTGAATGTCCCGTCGGGGTCAGACCCCGACAGGACATTTGGTCAGACCATGCCGCGGAGCCACCACAGGCTGAGTGCCCAGGCGAGTCCGAGGCAGATGAACGCCGCGAGCGCCCAACGCCACGTGAGTTCGGTGATGATCTCGACCGGGTCGCCGATCGTCTCGCCCAGCGATTCGGCGATCTGGTCGTAGGCGCTCGCCAACTCGTCCCCGGTCTGCGCCTCGAATGCCTGGCCACCCGTGGTCTCCGCAACGAGTTCGAGGTCGGCGGGCCGCACCGGCACCGGAACGATGTCGCCGGACGCGGGATCCTGGATTGAGCCACCGTCCGTACCGAACGCGATCGTGTAGACGGGAATGCCTGCGTCCGCCGCCTCAGCGGCGCCGTCGGAGGTCAGCCGCCCGACCGTGGTCTCGCCGTCGCTCAACAGCACCATCACACCCGGCGGTAGATCGGACTCGTCGTCCGGATCGGCCGCATTGACCAGCAGTCGGGTACCGGACGACAGCGCATCGCCGATGGCCGTCGACTCGGCGAGCTCGAGGTTGTCGATGCCGCGCAGCATCGTTGCGCGGTCGAGCGTCGGGTCGACGTCGACACTCACCGACCCCGAGAATCCGATCAACCCGATCTCGACGCCGTCATCGACGAGGTCGACGAAGTCCCGAGCAGCCTCCTGGGCCGCCTCGAAACGACGCGGCTCGACATCGTCGGCCATCATCGACAGCGAGACGTCGAAGAGCACGAGGATGCGACCCTCGGTCGTGGTGTTCTCGGTGGTGCGCTCGACGGGACGTGCGACCGCGACGACGGCGAACGTCAGCCCGAGTAGCTGCAATCCGGCGACCACGTGGCGACGCCAACGTGGGCGTTTCGGTGCGACCTTGTCCAGGAGGTCGACCTGTGTGAAGCGCACCGTTGCTGCGCGGCGCCAGCGGAGCACGACGACGTACAGCACGGCGAGCCCGGCCACGGCCAGCAGGAGCCAGAGTCGCTGCGGGGCGAGGAAGTCGGTGCTCAACGGCCGATCCCATCGCCGCGTACGGCCTGTACCCGCCGGCGTTGAGTGTGGCGCACGATGTCGCCGAGCCAGTCCGCGTCGGTCGACAGTTCGATCACATCCGCTCGTGAGCGGCCGAGCGCGTCGGCGCGACGCACACGTTCCTCCACGGCGGCCGCCGCGAATCGCTCTTGCACCGTGGCCGTCACCCTCACTTCCCTCGACGCACCGGTCGCCGGATCGATCACCTCGACCAACCCGATCGGCGGGATGTCGTACTCGCGTGGATCGTGAATCGCGATGGCGAGCAGGTCGTGGCGAAGGCCGAGCCGTGCGAGCGCCGATTGCCAGTCGTCACCTGCGAAGTCGCTGATGACGGCCACAAACCCGCGCCGATTGGCGATGGCTCCGACCCGATCGATGGCGCCGGCGAGATCGGCGTGGCCGAGACCCTCCGACTCGGGCGGCGCGCTCAGCAACGACAGGATGGCGCGCACCTGGTTCGACCCGGAACGGGGCGCCACGACATGGATCGACGGCCCAGCAACCAGCACGGCGCCGAGGCGGTTCTGGTTCCGGGCGGTGAGGAAGCCGATGCAGGCCGCGGCCGCCGTTGCCACATGGGCCTTGTCGTTGGCCACTGTGCCGAACTGCATCGCGGCAGACACGTCGACGACCAGCCACGCAGTGAGGTCGCGGTCGGCGATCTGTTCGCGCACGTGCGTCTCGCGTGTCCTGGCGGTGATGTTCCAGTCGATGCGGCGCACGTCGTCGCCGGGTTGGTACAGGCGTGACTCGCCCGGCTCCGTGCCGTGCCCTGGCGTCAGGCCCTGGTAGTGGCCGTGCAGCACCCCGTCGAGTCGCCCGGTGATGGTGAGCTCGAGTGTGCGCAGCAGCTCGGCGACCGTCTCGGTCGGTGGTCCGGCGGCCCACGAACTGCGCGCCGGGACTGTCTCGGAACCTCCGAATCTGCCCGCCACCGCGGCGGCCGAGGGTGACACGCTCGCGGGGCCCAGCGTTGCCACGATCACTCCCTCGCAGCGCCGGTGCTGTGCGCGTCGTTCGGCTTCGGTGAGACCCAGGTGGCGGGCACGGTCGCCAGGATGCGCTGGACGACATGGTCGGCCGTGATGTCGCGGGCGAGGGCGTCGTAGGTGAGCAGGAGGCGATGGCGCATGATCTCGGGGGCGAGGTCGAAGACGTCCTGCGGGGTGGTGTACGAGCGGCCACGCATCATCGCCAGCGCTCGGGCGCCCCGCACCAGGTTGAGCGATGCTCGCGGGCTCGCGCCCAAACCGATCACCGTCGACAGGTCGCCCAGTCCGAAGCGTTGCGGGTCGCGGGTGCACTGGACGAGGTCGACGGCGTACTGCGACACCGATCGATCGACGAACACCGTGTCGGCTCGCTGCTGTAGCGCGATCAGCTCGTCGAGGGTGATCACCTGCTGGGGGATCGGGGCACTGATGCTCATCCGATCGATGATCGTCAGCTCCTCGTCGGGCGTCGGGTAGTCGAGCACGATCTTCATCATGAAGCGGTCTCGTTGAGCATCGGGCAGCTGATACACGCCCTCGGACTCAATCGGGTTCTGTGTGGCGACGACGAAGAACGGCTCGGGAACCGCGTGGGTGACTCCACCGATGGTGACCTGTTGTTCGGCCATCACTTCGAGCAGCGCCGACTGCACCTTGGCGGGGGCTCGGTTGATCTCGTCGGTGAGGAGGAAGTTGACGAAAACCGGCCCGAACTCGACGTCGAACGTCTCGCTGCTGGTGCGGTAGATGCGCGTGCCGGTGATGTCGGACGGCAACAGGTCGGGCGTGAATTGGATGCGGGCGAATGTGCCGCCGACGACGTCGGCGAGCGTTTCGGCGGCGAGCGTCTTGGCGAGGCCCGGCACCGACTCGAGCAGACAATGACCGCGGCAGAGCACGCCGACGAGCAGCCGCTCCAGCAGCCGCGTCTGGCCGACCATCACCTTGCGCAGTTCGAAGAACACCCGCTCGAACGTCTCGGCGGTCTGCCGGTCGTTCGCAGCAGGCGCTGCGACGTTCGATGCTCCCACGGGCGCGTTGGAGTGGTGGGTGGACTGATCGCTGTCGGTCATTGCCCGACGACGGTAGCGGTGCCCCGCCAACCGATGGGTGCGGCGAGACATCTCACACCGACTTCTCGTAGTCTGAAGGCCCATGGCCGAACCCTCCGACGGATCGCTCGATGCCTCGATCGTGGCGGGAATAGACGTCGAGCGCATCGAAGCAGAGGAAGTGGCAGCCGCCCGGCGCCGGTCGATGATCGAAGCTGGGCGTCGCAAGGGTGGCCTGCTCGGTGCTGCGACTGCGGGTGCGATGATCGGCCTGCGCGACATCTACGAGGGCCCTCCGAAAGACGACGACATCGTGATCGTCTCCGAGTCGTCTGGCGAACCCGAGGACATCGACGTCGACGGCATCACGGGTCGCGTGGCCGATGTCGATTTCTGGGCACCTCCGCCGCACGATCCGCGGAGCTGAAACCCAGGCGAACGGGCGAGCGCCCGCCGCGTACCGTTGGGTCGTGCACCTCGCCGACCGCCTCGAACTTCCAGCGCCCTACACCGCTCGGCCGTATCGTGGACCGAGCGATCATCCAGCGATCGTCGAGGTGCTCGCGGCCCACCGCAATGCGAACGGCGATCCCGAACAGCCGACCATCGCCCAGGTCGACGTGACCTACGCCAACCTCCACGACTGTGACCCCGAGCTCGACATCGCGCTGATCGAGGCGAGTGGTCAGGTCGTCGGCTACAGCCGGGCGAGTTTCGAAGACCTCGGCACCGGAGTCCGTGACTGCATCGTGTTCGCACCGATGCTGCCCGATCACGTCGGGCAGGAACTCTGGACCGCGGTCGTGAAGGCCGACGAGGCGCACATGGCGTCGTGGGGGAGCGATGTGTCCACAGCGCAGTACCGCGCCTATGCGCGTCATCCCGGTCCTGGTCGAGACCCGGTGGGGGAGGCGGCGTGGCTGGAGGGCCGGGGCTACGCAGCGTCGCAGTGGAGTGCGTCGTTGCGACGGCCGCACCTCGACGACATCCCGTCACGCAGCCTGCCCGACGGCGTCGAGCTGCGCTCCGTGCGACCGGAGGATCTGCGGGCGATTTTCGACGCGGACTGGGAAGCGTTCCGCGACGAGTGGGACTTCCGCGAGCAGGTCGAGACCGACTGGATCGAGTTTCTCGATCACCCGTACCGGGACTCGACGTTGTGGAAGGTGGCATGGGCAGGCGACACCGTCGTCGGACAGGTCAAGACCTACATCAACACCGAGGAGAACGAGACCCGAGGACTCCGCCGTGGGTACACCGAGTTCATCTCGACCCACCGCGACTGGCGCAATCGCGGGATTGCCGGGACGCTGTTGGCGTGGAGCCTGGAGGAGCTGAAAGAACGGGGGATGAACGAGGCGGTCCTCGGCGTCGACACCAACAATCCCGGCGGCGCCTTCGAGCTCTACACCTCCCTCGGTTTCGAACTGATCGTCTACGAGGCGGTCTACGCCAAGTCGATCGGCTGACCGGTCACGCGGTGCCAGGCGCCGGCGTCACCGGCGTGCCCGACGTGTAGGCGCCCGGCTGGTTCAGGAACCGTCGGTGCCACCGGCTGGGCGTGACGACGACGGCGCGCGGTTCGTCCTCGAACATCCACCGAGCGAAGTTCCCTCGACCCCACGCTCCGCTCGCGGCGACGACGCGGATGGCGCCACGGGCGCCCCATGAGGTGCGCAGGACCGACCCGAGTGCGCGCGACATGCGGTGGTCGGCGAAGAGGTGGTGCGCTACCTCTGCTCGATACAGCGCGGCGGCGTCG
>JBGTCW010000412.1:0-3276 GCA_041748635.1 Ilumatobacteraceae bacterium
CACCGCCATCGCTCCGAGGACGACCTGTCACCCGTCACCGACCCAGCCGAGCTCGATCGGGCGATCTCGGAGATCGACGGGATCGCCGTCGTCACCTCGATCCACGACTACATCGTCCAGATCGCGAACGCCACCCGCACACACGCCGATCTCCGACTCGGCGTGTCCACTCGCGGCACACTGACCATGCTGCGGGTGGCGCGAGCATTCGCCGCCACCGACGGCCGCAACTACGTGACCCCCGATGATGTGAAGGCGATCGCCGCGCCGGTCGTCACGCACCGCATGGCGCTCACCGCCGAGGCCGAGTTGCGTGGTGTCCGGATCGAATCGGTACTCGCTGACATCATCGACGAGGTCCCGGTGCCGCGGTCGCGCGAGGGCTGATCGTGCTCACCAGGTCGGGCCTCGGTGCGGTCGTGACCGCCGTGGTGCTCGGCGTCACCGGATGGTGGTGGAACTACGAGGAACTCGTCGTCGCCGCGTTCGCGATCACTGCGGCACTCCTGATGGCGACGTGGGTGTCGCAACGACCGCTCCGAGCGGTGGTCACCCGCCGACTCCAGACGGTCCGAGTGCCGCGTGGCGATCCGATCGTGGTCGAGTATCGGGTGCGCAACTCGACCCGGCTGCGATCCGGTCGCGCCACCATCGTCGACCGCTGCGATGATGAGTCCACTCGTGTCGATGTCGCTCCGCTGAGCTCGAACTCCGAGCGCACGTTGACCGGAGCGATCAGCACGCGCCGGCGTGGCGTGTTCGACGTGGGTCCCTTCGAGATCGAACGGGTCGACCCCTTCTGGCTCACCGTCGGACGACGACGAGACACCAGCCGCTCGTCGGTGATCGTCCATCCCAAGATCTACGACCTCGTCGGCCCGCACGGCGCCGTCCGGGTGGTCGAGAACGAATCGGTACTCCGGCGGGCAACGTCGGACCCGATGTCCGGATTCGTTGCGATGCGCGAGTACGTCATCGGCGACGACCCTCGTCTGATCCACTGGCCGACCACCGCCAGGACCGGCACGCTGATGGTCCGTGAGCACGTCGAGGTGCGCCGTCCCGAGTTCACCGTCGTCCTCGACACCGCCGCGTCGGCCGGCACACCCGACGATTTCGAGGAGGCCGTCGACGTCGCGGCCACGCTCGCAGTACACGCCATCCGAACGGGCCTCGACGTCGTGGTTCGTACCACCGACCGCCACCATGCGGGCCGCCCGTCACCGCTGGTGTCCGACGCGTCGGTGCTCGATCTCCTGACACCGGTGCACCAGTCCGACGCGCCAACCCTGCTCCCCGTTGCCTCGCTGTTCACCGGCGGGTTCGACCAGACGTCGGTGGTGTTCGTCACGGGCCCGGCTGGTCCGTCGAGTCAGTTCGCGGCGTCGGAGCGAATGTCGGTGGTGCGCATCGGTGAGAGCGCCGTCGAAGGGTTCGGGGTGGTGCTCGCAGCCCGCGACGCTCGCGAGTTCGTCCGCCGATGGCAGACGTGGTCGTGACGCCGTGGGGCCCCGGACCGTGGTGAACGAAGAGGAGAGTATGGCAGCGGTCGACGTCCGACTCGTTCGGCTCCGAATCGTTCTGGCCGCTGTCAGCTGTTCGTTGGTGGGCGCGGCCTCGGGCGGCGTGTTCGACAGCATCGAGTGGACCCTCATCGCCGCTCCGGTCCTTCCGGCAGTGGCGGCGCTCGTCCTGGTGTTCAGGTCGGCCATCGTTCGCGTCGTCGGCGCGGTTGTCGCAGCTGTCCTGGCCGTGGCCATCGCAGTGGCCGCTGCGGACGGATCGGCGAGCGACGTGGTGAGAGCATTCACCTCGGGTGTGCAAGGGCTGCTGTCGACCGACTGGCCGAGCCCCGCTCGTCCGGAACTTGTCGGGACCGTCGCCGCCGTGGTGGCCATCACGTGTGCGTCGAGCGCTGAACTCGCCGCTCGTCGCCGCTTCCATCTCAGCGCGCTGCTGCCCATCTTGCTCGCCTACATCGGCGTCGTGGGACTCAGCGCACCACTCGGCGCCCAGTGGCGCTGGCTGATCGGGCTCATCGCCGTATCGATCGTCTTTTCGCTGTTGCGTAACGACGGGACACTCCGCGATCGACTCCTCCTCCTGCGTGGCGAGCGACGCCTGATGCCGCTCCTCGCCGCCGCAGCGGTCCTCGTCGGACTGGCCGCTGTTCCGATGTCGCTCGACGCGCGCGCCGACCCCCGCCGCAACGACCCGGCCGAACAGACCTCACCGCTCCTCGATCCGATCGAAGCGACGCTCGCGCTGCGCAACATCGACCCGGCGGTCGAACTCCACGTGGTGACCGCCGACGACGACACGTCGCTGCCGGATCGTTGGCGTTCCGCGGCGCTGTCGAGCTACGACGGCCGGCGCTGGTCGCCCAGCCTCACGTTGCGCCCGATCGGGTCCACGCTCGGGCCGACCCTCGGGCCGACCCTCGACGCCGAGATCAGCTTCCTCGACGACAACCTGACCTTGGTGCCGCTGCCGGGACCTCCGGTGGCGATCGATGCGGTCGTCGAGACCGATGGCGATCGCACGGTGGTGAGACTTGCGCAACGGCCATCGGCGGGCGACGTCGTCGCCGTGACGGCGAACGTGCCCCCCACACCGGCCGACGCGAACGTCGTCGGTCTCGCGTCGCGCGTGGTCGACGAGTCGACGTCGGACCTGACGCAACTCGCCGAGGGGTTGGCCGGCGACGGCGACGATCTCGAACAGCTCAGGCAGCTCGAGACGACGATGCGCGAGGACTTCGTCCTCGACAGCGACGTGCAGGGCGGCGGCCTCGAGCGGGCCCTGATCGAGCGATTCCTCCGCGACACCCAACGCGGAACGAGCGAGCAGTTCGCGACCTCGTTCGCGCTCCTCGCCCGCTCGCTCGGCGTCGAGTCCCGCGTGGCGACCGGATTCACGCGAGATGCGACAGCCATTCAGCCGGGGGAACCTCTGGTGCTGACCTCGTCGGATGCCGCAGTGTGGCCCGAGGTGCAACTCGCCGACGGCCGGTGGGTGGCGTACGACCCGGTACCGGCCGACGAGGCGGTCGACGGCTCGCCACCGCCGCCCGAACCGCAGGCGCAGGCTCCGGCGGCACCCCAACCCCCGATCGTCCCACCGCCGGACTCCGAGAGCGAACCTGCATCCGACGACGACGTCGACGAGCGCGGCGACCGGGCGCTGTCGATCGCGCTCGTCTGGCTGCTCCGTGGGTCGATCGTGCTGACGGCGATCGTCGTTCCCCTCGCGATCGCTGCCGGCACGATCGTCGGG
>JBGTCW010000413.1:0-1878 GCA_041748635.1 Ilumatobacteraceae bacterium
GCCGGACAGCTGGTCGGGAAGATGGTCGGCCCGGGCGGCGAGGCCGAGCGCGTCGAGCATCTCGCGTGATTCGTCGATGCCCACCCCGCGTCGCTCGGCGACCCGCACGACCTGTTCGAGCGCGGTCAGGTGGCCGAGCAGGTTGTCCATCGGCCGCTGGTGGACATGGGCGAGGAGCCGGGCACGGGTCTTGCGCCTGGCTCTGCCGGAGAGGCGAACGAGGCTCACCCCGTCGATCCTGACGTCGCCAGCTGTGGGCTCGTCCAGCCCACCGACCAGTCGCAACAGCGACGACTTGCCGCTCCCCGACGGCCCGACGACGGCCACCGACCGACCGGACTCGATCGACAAGTCGACCCCCCGCACCGCCTGCACGCGTCCGGTCGCCGACTCGAACACGCGCAACAAGCTGGTGCACTCGATAACCGGCCGGCAGACGTCAGCTTCCACGCAGCACCTCCGCATAGGTTCGACGACCAGCGAGCCACTGGTTGACCAAGGCCGCCAGCACCACGACGACCGTCGCCACTGCGGCGATCGCAACGACGAGTGCCCATGGCGGATCGAGCCCGACGTCGGGAGCGAGGCGCGGGTCGGGCTCGAAGCGGTCGAAGAGCCGCATGGCCACCACGAGGCCGACCGAGGTGCCGGCAACAAACGCCACCACGACAAGTCCCAGCACCTCTCCGACCGCGGCGTTGGCTGCGGTGCGCCGCGGTAGGCCCATCCGCTCGGCCATCACGGTCGAGAGCTGGCGGTTGGCGCGCTGCTCGGAGAGGTAGAAGAACAGCGTGCCGAGCGCTGCCAGGCCAGCGACCACGGCCAGCAGGCTCATGTACTCGAACGTCCATCGGGCGGCGCGGTTCCCGACGAGATCACGGCGGTCGGCGAGCGTCACCACCTCGCGGACCTGAATCTCGTTGTCGTCGATGAAGGACGCCAACGATGCTCGGTCGAGCTGCGAGATCAGCACTGGAGGAGCTCGCAGGAGGGGCGATTGGAACTGTTCCGCCCACTCGTCGGCGTCGACGTCGGGAGGGCGCTCGGCGTCGTGGTCGCGCAGGGCGGCGGCGTTGACCTGGTCGGCGCTGACCAACAGGGTGGGCGCGACCTCCGACGTGAGCGGGGCGGCGTCGATGGTCTTGACGACCGCGTACGACGTCACGCTCGACGTGCCGAATCCCGCCTCACGCGAGATCGGGAACCGCCCGGCGACCACGGCGGCGACGTCGGCGGCGACCGGCTGCTCGAGAGCCGCAATGACCTCGACGGCGGACGACCCGAATGTCGGGTGCCATGACACCGCCGCGGCGTACGTCGCCGGGTCGACCGCCAAGACGGTGACCCTGTTGCCGCCGATCGTCGTGCGGGTCGACAACACCCGCACGAGCGTCGTCTGCTCCGGCAACTCGACGTCGAGGAGCCCGTCGGCCTGCACCTGGGTGAAGCCGCCGACGGCGGTGGTCGCCTTCGCGCCGGATGCCGTGTCGAGCCCGGCGACCAGGCTCGACGAGAACATGATCAGTCCGAGCGCGATCCCCAGTGCCGCCGAGAGCAACACGGCGCTCGAATCGGCCGAGGTGATGCGCCGCCACGCGAGGAACAGCGCCGGCGGAAGCGAGCCGCCGCTGCGGTGTGCACGATGCATCAGCCACTGCGCGGCAAGCACGAACAACCCGACACCGGCGGTCAGCCCGACGAGCGGGAAGGCGATCACGAGCAGGTTGACCTCGGCGGAGTCGCCCTCCGCACCGACCTGGATCCAAGCCGCTGCTGCGATGCCGACGATCGGGAGGAACCACGCCAGGCGCAGGGACCCAACCGTGGACCGCCGGGTGTGGAGCACCCGACTCGCAGCGGCAGCGGTGGTGGCCGCCG
>JBGTCW010000414.1:0-6235 GCA_041748635.1 Ilumatobacteraceae bacterium
TCGATCTTCATGCAACCTCGACGCGCGACGCTGCGAGCGAACGGCAATATCGATCGGCCGATCAGCCAGCTGAACCCGAGCGATAATCCCGAGCTCGCGTGCTCGACGTCGCGCTCGCGTACCGGCGAAGTCGGTCGCCTCTTTCGCCCGACGGGCCACCGCATAATCACTGGATCGGCGGGAGACTGTGGACTCGCGACTCCGCCCGGTGGGGGGCGGCGCTCGGCATCGATGTCTCACGAGTGGGCAGCGAACGGCGTACCCCATCGGGACCATTCGCATCGTCGTCTCGGTGGGTCACATTTGCCGAATGGTCCCGCCGGGGTGACGCCCCGCCGACGCATGATCTTGAAGATCGGGGGATGAAGATCTACATTCGCCTGGCCGATGCCATCGGTCCCACCGTCGCACGCGCCTTCGATGATCTGACCGTGCGGATCGAGACGGTGCTCACCGGCGATGTGGCCGACGACGCAGCTCTCCACGGCCTGATTGCCCGCCGCCGCGACCTCGGCATCCCGATGCTGGACCTGCGGGTCGAAGGTCGTGAGACCGGCTTTGCTTCGTCCGGCCAACCCGACGCGGTGCGGTTTCCCGATGCCGCTGCCGACGGTGAACCGCGATGACGGTCTGATCGGCGGGGTGACTGCGCTCGGGCGTTGTTGGGTACGGTGATCTCGATGCGCGGTGACCCCTAGCGCTCGGCGATGCCGGTCGCCGACGGAAGCCTCTCGAGGTCACGTTCGTCTGCCTCCTCGGGCACCGATCCCGACCTGCAGGAACTTCACTGGTGAATCGCAAGTGACCGTTGGGCGCTCGACGGCGCTCCCGCAAATTTGTCCCCACACGTTGATAGCGATAATTGCACGCCGCACCGAATCCAAGCGCGAGCGGTATCCGGCGTCACGAGCGACGCCATCATTCGATAGCGCCCGCTCGTAGTCCCAGAGGGTGCGGAGCGGCTCAAGTGACACGCCGTATAGTTTCGCGAGACGATATTCGTCACGTGGACATCTACCGATCCGCCCGCAAGCACGGTGTCGCCGACGCCGACATCTTGCATGCCGTCGACCATGCGCTCGGTGCCGCTGAGCAAGACGACGGCAAGGTGCTGTACCTCGGTGCTGATCGAGCAGGCAACATGCTCGAGGTGGTTTCGGTGACCCGTGACGATGACACCGAGATCGTGATACACGCAATGCGGATGCGTCGAATCTACGAAACCGCTCCTTCGTGAGATGAGAGGAACCAATGACTGAGAACAAGACACACGGACGAACCAAAGCAGGCGTCGAGTTGACCGACGACGTGCTCGACGAACTCGCCGAACAGGCCGAGGCCGGCCTCGACGTCACCAACCTGCGACGCCGTCCCGGACGTCCTTCGATGGGATCCGGGCCAGCCGATTCGTTACCCGTCCGGCTCGACCCTGAGTTGCGAAGGGCCGTGGACGAACGGGCGGCGGCCGAACACACCACCGCATCGGACGTCGTGCGCGAAGCACTGCGCCGCTACCTCCGGGCCGGTTGATCGAGCAGAGTCCTGCGGACGACCACCCCATAACACCGGGCACCAACCGCGCCCCGACAACCACATATCCGGCAGAGAGTATGCCCGTTTGGATCATCACCTCCGAGTAGCCCGAGTCGTGGCTCGTCGGGAAGTAGGAGGAGGCCTTCTTCGAGGCAGCGGTCGTAGTTGGCCGTGCTGCGGTTGTAGAAGGCCTCTTGATCCGTACGACGTCTCGGAGTAGTTCGATATCACGAGCGCGTTGTGTTCGATGTCGTGGTCCGCCAGCCGGCGGCGACTGCCGTCAGGGGCAGATCGCTGGGTCTGTACAGAACTCGGCGATCCCGCCGACGATGGTGGCGACGACCTCGAGTCGACGGATCTCGGCCGGCGTGCCCGCAGTGATATCACCGCTGAGAATCGTGATGTCGGCGTACGAACCGGGCACCAGGCGACCACGGTGCTCGGAATCGCTGACCGCGTCGGCGTTACGGGGGAGCACATGGAGCGCGTGCTCGGCGGTCATCGTTTGGTCCAGGACCCATTCGGGTGGGTTCGGTTTGATGTGCCCGACACCATCCATCGCTCCGGCCACGAGGTCCATTGGCGTGCCCACGCCCGGTTCGAGCGCGAGGTCTCGGAACATCCACGGCGCGTCGACGCCGGCGGCTACGGCGATCCCAGCATCGACGAAGTCGCGCCACCGAGTGAGCCACGCCGTGTCCTCTCCCGGCTCGGCGAGGTGGCCGAGGTATTCGTTGTCGAGGGTCCAGTCCGACGCACTTCCGGCGAGGTGAACGACGGTCACCAGCTCGAGCCGAGCACGTTCCGCCAGCAAAACCTCCGTGTCCTCGAGGGCGGCGAACGGTGGACCCCGCCACAATTGCAAAGCGGCGTGCAGCGCGATGGCCGCGGCTTCGGGATCGTCTGCCAGCTGCGATCGGCCACTTGCGAGAAGCGACTCGAACTCGAGCGAGTCCAGCGACGACTCGTCGACACGCACCACGTATCCGATCCCGTCGCGCTCGATCACGGGGCCGAGCAGCTTGCGTAACTCTGAGACGTAGCCCTGAACAGTGTGGCGGCCAGCGCTCGGCGGCGAATCGCCCCACAGCCCATCAACCAAGGTATCGGTCGAGACAACAGTGTTCGCTCCAGCCAGCAGCATCGCCAACACCAGCTGCTGACGCTGTCCGCCGAGACGCAGTCCTACGCTCTCGCCGCCCGATCGATCGTTTCCATCCATCGCCCGCAGCCGCCCGAGCACCGCATCACGACGCCATACTCGATCACGGGCTCGAGTTCCTCACCGAGCCCCGCAATGCGCCGTACGGGCGCGTTGCAGTCTTCATCGACATCGCTGGCAACTAATGGAACCTTCTCGGCGCGCTGACGACGAGTACGTCATTCCCGAGCACTGCGCTCCCGGTTGCATAGGCCACGGGTCGACGAGTGATCAGAATCGACTCCTCTCCAGCCATGCTCGAAAAACTCGAGCGAAAGTTGCCGACGCAGGAGTCGACCTCGACCTGCGACTTGAGGACATGGTTGACCCCGAGGTCGATGAGCTGTGCGCGCTGATTTTCTGCCCGGCCCGATCCCTGCTGCACGTGCCCACCTGGGCAGAACGGCGACAGGTCTCGAAGGGGTTGCGTGCTGGCGAGCACCCGCCTGACAATGAGACGGGCAAGACACGAGCACCAGCATTAGCGTTGAGGTGACGCCGTGGCAGAGGTCCGTTCGGACCTCGAGTGATCACGAGGAGACACGAACCATGGAAATGATCAAGGCGTTCGGTCTCGGGACGCTCGCGCAGTCTTCGCTGCTCTTTGCGGGGTTGCTCGTCTGTTGGGTCAAGGTTCCCACCAGGATCGTCGGGATCCTGGCGGGATTTGGTGCCGGCGCCATGATCTCGGCGATTGCATTCGACCTCGTGCCCGAGGCGCAGGTGCACATCGCCGTGTGGCAGACAGTTCTATGGATGCTGATCGGTGTGGCGATCTTCCTGCTTGGCGACCGCCTCGTAGACAAGCGATTCGGGAGCCAAGGCGCCGGCGGAGCGATGGGCATCGTCGTCGGGTCCGTCGTGGACGGGGTTCCAGAGTCGATCATCTTCGGCATACAGATCGGCACTGGCGTCACCATCAGCGCACCGTTCCTCGCCGCCGTATTCGTCTCCAACATCCCGCAGGGGCTCGCCCCGTCGGCCGACCTCGTCGAACACGGGTGGGGTCCGGCCAGGTTGGGCAAGCTGTGGCTCATGGTCGTGCTCGGCTGCGGGGTTGCCGCCGCGCTTGGATACGCGGCCACAGTTGGGTTGTCCGAGGCCTACGGTGACCGCGCAGCCGCACTGGCCGCCGGCGGACTGCTGGCGATGTTGACGAACTCGTTGATCCCGTTCGCGTACGAGCGGGGCAAGGAATGGGCCGGAGTTGCGACTGTCGTCGGCTTCTGCCTCACCTTGCTCGGAACCTGACATGTCGGTCCTGGTTGCATCGACCGCCTGAAACCAAGGTCGACAAGATCAGGCAAAATCTCACCCCATCTGCGTGATGTGGCGAACAAACGGCACCGACTGAACCAGCGCGGCAACCGACAACTGAACTGGGCCATCCACGTCGCCGCTGTCACGCAGCTCCGCCAGCCGTGTGGGCGCGAGTACTACGACCGCAAACGCGCCGAGGGAAAGAACTCCAAGGAAGCGATCCGCGCGCTCAAGGTGTCTGCGACCGGCATTTGCGGGACAGCGGCGCATCGTCACGCGAGGTTGGTCGCAGCGTGATGCGTACTGAAGCGACGGACTCGGATGCGGTGTGGGAGTGGTCTACTGGCGAGCGAGTGCGACGCGGAGGCGTTCTTCGGGGTCGATGTAGTGATCGTTGTCGTCGGCGCCGGTTTCGAGTTGGACCCAGTGAAGTTTTCCGTTGAATCGGCTGCTGTGAACGGTGTAGTCGGAGCTGACGGTGGTGCCCGATTCGTATCCGATGTCGGTGGTCTCATCGGCGGAGAAGATCATTGCCTGCGTCGCCTCGACTCGGGCGTTGCCGACTGCGGTGCCGTCGTGGAAGAGCGTGACGTTGCCGCCCTTGCCGAGGCCGCCGCCGTCATAGGCGAACTCCATCCGGACTTGATGATTGCCGGCCGGGATCGGTTCATTTGCGGTCGCGGTGAACTCCTGAAGTCCGAGCAGGTTGTACGTGAACTTGAGCACGCCGTCGGTGACGAACACTGCCCACCCGCCGAATCGCCCGCCTTGGGCGATGATCACGCCATTGGCTCCGCCCTCGGGAACGTCGAGCTCGGCGGTGATCGAGAACGACTTGTTCTTCATGCTCACCACGCTGTTCTCCGACAGCCGTCCCATGCCAGGGAAGAACTGTTGGGACGTGCCATGTATGAGCTGAGGGCGTCCGGCCAGATCTGCGTTGGCTCGCTCGGCAGAACGGTCGTCGAGCGGCAGCACGTTGTACTTCACGGCCTCGATCAGCCACAAACGTTGCAGCTCGGCGAGTCGTTCAGGTTGTTCGGCGGCCAGGTCGCGGGCTTGGCTGTAGTCCCCGCCGGCACCGTCGTAGAGTTCCCAGACGTCGTCGTCGAACGCTGGCATGTCACCGCCCACCAGGACCCATGGCGTCTTGTGTTTGGTGACAGCACTCCAACCCTTGTGGTAGATGCCGCGGTTGCCGAACATCTCGAAGTACTGGAGGTCGTGCTGCTCGGGGGCGTCTGCTGCGTTGAAGCTGTACAGCATGCTGGTGCCCTCGATCGGTGCCTGCAGCACACCGTTGACGATCGTTGGCTGAGGCAGCCCGGCGGCCTCCAGGATTGTCGGGGCAATGTCGATGACATGCGTGAACTGGCTTCGCAGACCGCCCGCCTCGGTGATCCCGGCCGGCCAATGCACGACGGTGCCGTTACGAGTGCCGCCCCAATGCGACGCAACCTGCTTGGTCCATTGGAACGGAGAGTTCATTGCCCACGCCCAGCCCACCGAAAAGTGGTTGTACGAGGTCGGCGAGCCGAATTCGTCGAGCTTGCTCAGCATGAACTCGGGGGTCTCGAGTGCAGCCATGCCGTTGAAATTGGTCATCTCGTTGAAGGCGCCATTCATGGTGCCCTCGGCCGACGCCCCGTTGTCGCCGATGATGTAGAAGACGATCGTGTTGTCGAGCACCTCGAGACCTTCGAGTGTGTCGATGATCCGGCCGACCTGGACGTCGGTGTGCTCGAGGAAACCTGCGTAACACTCCATCTCGCGCTCCAGCACCGGCTTCAGCTCCTCGGGCATGTCGTCCCAGGCGGAAATGAGATCGACGCGCGGCGTCAGCTCGGCATCGGCAGGGATGACTCCGAGTTCCTTCTGCTTGGCGAAGGTGCGTTCGCGCTGTGCGTCCCAGCCGTGTGCGAACTGACCGTTGTATTTCTCGATCCACTCCGGTGCGACGTGATGGGGTGCGTGCGTGGCTCCCGGCGCGAAGTAGACAAAGAACGGCTTGTCCGGCATCAGCGCTTTCTGCTGACGGATCCAGTTCACACAGTGATCAGTCAGGTCGTCGGTGAGGTGATAGCCCTCTTCAGGCGATGCCGGTGGCTCGATCGGCGTCGTTCCCTCGTAGAGCGCTGGGTCCCACTGGTTGTTCTCGCCACCGATGAAACCGTAGAAGTACTCGAAGCCACCGCCGCCCGACGGCCACGCATCGAACGGACCCATCGGCGAGGTCTGCCA
>JBGTCW010000415.1:0-4387 GCA_041748635.1 Ilumatobacteraceae bacterium
AGTGCCGCTGACCTCGATCTACGCCGACGAGGTGCTCTCCGACACCGAACTTCCGATTCGGCTCATGGCGTACAGCTCGTCGTATCGCCGCGAGGCCGGCTCGGCCGGTCGTGACACGCGTGGCATGCTGCGCGCCCACGAATTCGACAAGGTCGAGATCCTGGCGTTCGCCACGCCCGACCAAGCGCCTGCGCTGCTCACCGACATGGTGGCGCGAGCCGAGCGGGCCATCGCCGGCCTCGAACTGCCGTACCGGATCATCGAGATCTGCGCGGGCGACATGGGCCAGAGCCACCATCGCAGCTTCGACGTCGAGGTCTACGCTCCCGGAGCCGACGCCTGGCTCGAGGTCTCGTCCGTCAGTTGGTTCGGCGACTACCAGGCTCGGCGCGGCAACGTGCGGTTCAAGCGTCACGACGCCGACGGCCGCCCGATCAAGGGCACCGAGTTCGTGCACACGCTCAACGGCTCGGCGCTCGCAGTGCCTCGTGTCTGGGCTGCGATCATCGAGAACCATAGGAACCCGGACGGTTCGGTGACGGTTCCGAACGTGCTTCGCCCGTACATGCGCGGGATCGAACGCATCGAACCCCAGCCGACGCGATCGAGTTGATGGCCGAGTGACGACGTGACCGACTGGGCGGCCCCCGACCGACGAGCCGAGTTGTGGGGCCGGCGCGTCCAGTACGAGACGGCGGGAATGGACGTCGTCGACCTCGATCCCGATCCGGTGGCGCAATGGCATCGCTGGCACGTCGACGCACTCGAGGGTGGCGTGGCCGAACCGAACGCCATGACGCTCGGCACCGTCGACCACGACGGGGCGCCCGACTCGCGCATCGTGCTCGTGCGCACGGTCGATGCTCGAGGGCTGGTGTTCTACACCAACTACGACAGCGCGAAGAGCCGCCAGCTGTCTGCGGCGCCGATCGCATCAGCGCTGTTCTCGTGGCTCGACCTGCACCGCCAGGTCAGGGTGCGCGCAGCGGTCGAACGTATCGCCGACAACGAGAGCGACGAGTACTTCGCGTCGCGTCCGCGCGCCAGCCAACTCGGGGCATGGGCGTCGCCGCAGAGTGACGAGATCGTTGACCGTTCGGTGCTCGAAGAGCGTGTCATCGCCTTCGACGAGCGCTTCGCCGACGTCGCGGTACCCCGTCCACCGCACTGGGGTGGCTGGCGACTCGTGCCGTTCGAATGGGAGTTCTGGCAGGGCCGCCCGAGCCGACTCCACGATCGCCTCCGCTACCGCCGCGCTGGCACCGGTGCTGGTGCTGGTATCGGCACCGAGCCCGACGCCGGCGTGCCCTGGTCGATCACCCGCCTCGCCCCCTGACTGCCCACCCAGCCCCACCGTACCTACCCACAACCGACAAACCCGAAAAATGTGCACGACACGACCGCGGGCGGGCAGATCCGCGCACAGAATCGGGTGGGACCGAGAGCGACGCCGAAATGTGCGCAGATCGGCCCGTGGGTGGCGCTCTGGTGCGCATTTTTCGGAGAAGGGAACGAACGGGAAACTGGGCGGAGCGGGGTTGAACGACGGGCATCGAGGGGCGAGGCTGTACGGATGAGGCGGGACGGATGAGGCGGTACGGATGACGAAGGTGCTCGTGGTCGACGACGAGCCGACGGTGCGCGAGGTGGTCGTCGGGTATCTGCGTCGCGACGGCCACGAGGTCGCCGAGGCTGCGGACGGCACGATCGCGCTCGAACTGCTGGCGGCCGACCCGCCCGACTTGATCGTGCTCGACATGATGCTGCCGGGCGTGAACGGACTCGACGTGCTTCGCCGGGTGCGCGCCACCAGCGACATCCCGGTGATCATGTTGACGGCGCGCACCGAGGAGTCCGATCGGGTCGCCGGTTTGGAGCTGGGCGCCGACGACTACGTCGTCAAGCCGTTCTCGCCACGCGAGCTGGCCGCACGCGTCAACGGGGTGCTCCGGCGCACGAACGGACGACAGCCAGCAGCGCCGGGTCCCATCGTGCACGGGAACCTCACCGTGGATCCGCGGAGCCGACAGGTGACCCTCGACGACCGGGTGATCGAGATGACGCCGAAGGAGTTCGACGTACTGGCGTTCCTCGCGGCGTCGCCCCGACAGGTGTTCTCGCGTGCGCAACTGCTCGAGTCGGTCTGGCAATCATCGCCTGACTGGCAGGATTCTGCCACCGTGACCGTCCACGTTCGGCGGATTCGGAACAAGATCGAGGACGATCCCGAGCACCCCCGCTGGATCACCACCGTGTGGGGTGTCGGGTACCGGTTCGAACCATGATCGGCCCGTTCGGTCGAGGCGGGACCATCCGTCCCTTCGACCGTCTCGGTGTTCGCTTCGTCGTCGCCATGTTGGCGGTGCTGGGCGTTGCGATGGTGATGATTGCGATCGCTGCGCAGTCGATGTTCATCAACGATCAGGACCAGCGGCTCCTGATGTGGGTGCTCGTTCCGGCGGTGCTCGGCGCCGCGCTGGTGGCCATGTTGATGGCACGTCCGCTGGCCAGGGACGCATCGAGGATCAGTAACGCCGCCATGCGCGTGGCCGACGGCGACCTCACCGCTCGCACCGGTGTGGTGCGATCCGACGAGCTGGGCGAGGCCGCGGAGATGTTCGACAAGATGGTCGACCGACTCGGTTCGGTCGAGCATGAACGCGCCGTGATGCTGTCGTCGATCTCACACGACCTCCGGACGCCGCTTGCAGCGCTGCGCGCGTCGGTGGAAGCGATCCGCGACGGCGTGGCCGCCGACCCGGACGCGTACCTGTCCGGGATGGAGCGCCAGATCCGGGCGCTGGCATCGCTCGTCGACGACCTGCAGCTGCACAGTCGGATCGTCAGCGGCACGATCGACATGTCGTTCGCCCGACTCGACCTCACCGAGCTCGCCGACGAGGCGATGGAGATCCTCCGCCCGCTCGCCGAGACCCGCAACGTGGCGCTGCTGCTCGAGGCCGAACAGCGCGTCAACGTCGAGGGCGACGCTTCGCAGCTGTCGCGGGTGATCCGCAACCTGCTCGAGAACGCGATCCGTCACGCTCCCGATGGTTCGGAGGTGCACGTCCAGGTTGCCGCGAATCAGCGGCTGGCGACGGTACGCGTGGCCGATCAGGGCACCGGGTTCCCTCTGGACTTCCGAGATCGAGCCTTCGAGCCGTTCACCCGTGCCGATCCAGCGCGCGACGTTCGCACCGGCACGGCGGGTCTCGGGTTGTCGATCGCCCGAGGCATTGTCGCCGCGCACGGCGGAACCATCGGCGTTGCAGACGGACCCGGCGGCATCGTCGAGGTCGCGCTACCGGCCTGAGCCGGGCGACTCCGAGCCGGGTGGCTCTGAGGTGGGTGGCCATGTCGTGGCGGCGGCGACCAGACCGTCGATCAGCGACTCGGTGTGAGGCGTGAGGCCGGGGCCCTCCCAGTCCCACCACATCGGGCTCGACCCGCGAACGCGCGGCGGCAGCTCGATCTGCACGCCGCCGTGGCGAGGCAGGTTGACCGGATTGTCGGGATGCAGGCCACGCAGCTGACGAGGGATCGTGTCGAGGTCGGTACGGATGTCGTAGGCCGGCAGCGTGCTGCGGAGCGCGGCGCCGACGTGCTCGGCGAATGATCGATTCGCGCCGCCCAACAGCAGTGACCCGAACAGTCCCCGGCGGCCGTAGCCGTGCACGGTGATCACGATGTCGACGTGCGCGACGAAAGCTGCGAGTTCGGTCGATTCCTGTGGGGCCACCTTGATCGATGACAGGTGCTCGCGCATCCCCGGCGGTTGGATGACGCTGTAGCACGACGCGTCGGCACGCTCTGCGGCTCGCCGGGCGATGACGTCGGTCATCGCTTCCAGCGCGCCGCCGTGGTACGCCATGAAGCCGACGCGGCCGCGGAGCTCGGTGATCTCCTCGACGCCGGGCTGCGCGAGGAGCGAGGCGAAGGCCGACATCACCCCATGATCGCAGCATGTCGGCTCTACAGTGATGTCGATGTTGGTGTGGATGGACCTCGAGATGACCGGACTCGATCACACGACCGACGTGATCGTCGAGATCGCGACCATCGTGACCGACGATGACCTGACGATCATCGCCGAGGGCCCCGACCTCGTGATCCACCAATCCAGCGACGTCCTGGCGAGGATGGATCCGTTCGTGGTCGACATGCACACCAAGTCGGGACTGCTCGGGCTGATCGCCTCGTCCGAGATCAGCCTCGAGGCGGCGGGTGCCGCCACCCTCGAGTTCATCAAGCAGCACGTGCCCGAGCCGGCCAGCGTCCCGCTGTGCGGCAACTCGATCGGCACCGACCGCCGCTTCCTCGCCGCGTACCTGCCGGACATCGAGAACCATCTGCACTACCGATCGATCGACGTGTCGAGCGTGAAGGA
>JBGTCW010000416.1:0-2041 GCA_041748635.1 Ilumatobacteraceae bacterium
GGGGTACTCCGTTGCAGTCGGACGGGAAGCGAGGAGCAATGTCGAAATCCAATCGGAACTGGTTCGGTCCGTTCGTCATCATCGCGCTGGTGGTCGTCGGTGTGGTCGGGTTCGGAGCCCTCGGTGGGCTGTTAGACATCAATCTGCCGTTCGGCACCGAGACGAAGGATCGTTCGCCGCCCGTCATCGTCAACCAGATCCGCGACCTCGCCGAATTCCGCGCGGCCGAGGCCGACATGGAGGTGATCGTCGATCGGGAACGCGACGTGAAGTGGGTGCCATCGTTCCTTGCTGGTGATCGGGTGCAGTACGTGGCCGTCGGAACCGTCGACGCCACCGTCGACTTCTCGTCATTGGATGACGGCGCGGTGATCATCGCCGACGACGGCAGCGCAACGATCATCGTGCCGGCCCCGACGATCGGCGGACCGGTGATCGATTTCGACCAGAGCGGCGTGATGAACCGCGATCGTGGCGTACTCGATCGTCTCGGAGGCGTCTTCGTCGACAGTCCCACCGCCGAAGGCGAACTGATCGCAGAGGCAGAGGAGAAGATGATCGCCGCTGCGGCGCAGAGTGACCTGCTCGAACGAGCCGAGGAGAACACGACGACGGTCCTCACCGACCTCGCCATGGCACTCGGCGTCGAGCAGGTGCGGGTGGTGTTCGAGCAACCGCCCTCACCGTGAACGGGCGACGACACCAGCGACGTTGACGTCCTGCACTCGTGAGGGCCGGATGTGGGTCAGGTGATGGTCACCCCGATGACCCAGACGACCACAGCCAAGAGCGTCGAGGTCAGCTCGAGCAGCATCGAAACACCGACGGCGCGCAACGCTGACTTCGTCGACGGCCACGCCATCCGTGCACCAATGCGCTGCACCTCTGACGCGTAGACGCCAAGGACGAAGCCGATGACGACTCCCACGACAGGGACGACGAAGAACCCGACGATGGCCAACAACCCACCGACGACCAGCGAGCGGGTGGGAACGCCGTCGGCGCGCAGACCTCGCCCGGGGATCGTGTACTTGGCAATCTGACCGGCAGCCAGCAACGCAGTTGCCACGCCCACGACGACCCAGCCGGTGGCGGTCCCAACGGTGACGCCCCACACCATGATGGCCGACCAGACAAGCAATGCTCCGGGAAGCAGGGGCACCACGACGCCCACGAGCCCGACGGCGATGACGACGGCAACGAGCACCTCGACACCGGTCATCTCCGACAGACTGCCAGACCGTCGGCGACGACCAGTGCCCGGTGGTGCGGCTGTCGTCGAACTCGGGAGCTCAGTGTCGATCGTGCCCTCGATGAGGGTTCGGGTGGTTCAGACCGGTGGCCCGGCGCGGACTGCGTCGGTGTCGAGGTCGTCACAGGTCAACACCCAGTCCACGCCGAGCTCGACCAGCAGCTCGTCGTAGGTCGAGCCGTAGCGCGCCAATCGCGGCACGACCACGATGCCGTCACCACCCTGGCCGCGATAGTGGGCCAGAAGTTCGCGCAGCTCGGACTCCCGAGCCCCCTCGTCGCCGTCGGCGTACATCCCTGGCCACTGCGGCATGTAACCGTCCCACCGTGCGGCTCGTTCGACAGGTCGCGTCGCCGGCCACGATGCGGCGAGGAGCAGCGGAGGACGCGGCCGGCGCATCGGAAGGACGTTGAGGGCTACTCCCTCCAGATCGAACCAGTCGTCGTGCCGGGTGACGGCCTCGCCCCCCAGCAGCGCGGCGAGCACCTCCAGTGCAGCGTCGTACTTGGCGCCGAGCCGACCGCCAGCGCGCCTGACCCCAAGCGCATCATGCTCCACCGGATTGCCGAGCCCGAGGCCCAGCAGGAGCCGGCCGCCCGACAGGGCGTCGACGACCGCCGCCCCCCGCGCAATGGCGACGACGTCCCGGGCGACCAGCGGGATGACCCACGTACCGATCGTGATGCTCTGCGTTCGAGCGGCGATCGCAGCAAGCTGCGTGAACGGCTCGCTGTGCCCTTCCATCACGGCATCGCTGAGGAACACGCCGTCCCACCCCGCAGCCTCAGC
>JBGTCW010000417.1:0-2365 GCA_041748635.1 Ilumatobacteraceae bacterium
CACATCTGGCGGTACCGCTTGCGTGCGGTCGACGGCGGGACCGAGGTGACCGAGGAGTTCGACTTCCGACCAGCACGCAGCGCGACCGTGCTCAAGATGTTCGGTGTCCCCAAACGCAATCGCAAGGCCATCGAAGCCACCCTCGATCGCCTCGTCGCCCACTTCCAGCCCTCCGACACCTGACACCCCCGCCAACCACCCCGTTCACGTGACACTTCGGACGGCCCGCCCCATCCGTCCTGCAACATGAACGGGTAAGCCCGGTCCCATCCCGTTCACGTGACACTTCGGACGGCCCGCTCCATCCGTTCTGCAACATGAACGGGGTGAGGGCCCGGCTGGCTCGCTGGACCGTTGAGTGTCGCAACAATTGCGGGGGCTGGCTAGATTGGTGGTATGACAACCAAGTGGCTGACGGCGCAGGAGATGACCGCGTGGCGGACCTACATCGAGACCTACGGCGACCTGATAGGGGCGATCGAGCGCGACCTCGCCGAGCATGACTTGACACTTGGCGACTACCAGGTTTTCGTCTACCTGTCCGAGGCCCCGGCGCACTCGATGCGCATGTGCGACCTGGCGAATCTGCTGCAGCTGTCGCCCAGCGGACTGACCCGCCGCCTCGACGGCCTCGTCTCCGCCGGATTCGTCACCCGCGAACCCTCCTCGAACGACCGGCGCGTGATGTTGGCGACGCTGACGCCGAGTGGATTCGACGCACTCGAGGCGGCAGCGCCGGACCACGTCGCCAGCGTGCGTCGTCACCTCTTCGACCATGTCGACGGCGACCAGGTTGCTGCGATGGCGTCGATCTTCCAGGCGATCAAGGCGGGGCTCGCGACGTGACGGCGCTGCCGCAGGGATTCCACAGCCACGTCGCGAACATCGGGGTCAAGGACGACACCGATGACTTCGTGGTGATCGCCTCCGACCGACCCGTCCCCGTCGCCGCAGTGTTCACGAAGAGTCGATTCGCCGGGCCGAGCGTGACCCTCAGCCGCGCACATGTCGCCGACGGTCGAGCGAACGCCGTGGTCGTGATCTCGAAGAACGCCAACGTCGCGACCGGAGCACGGGGCGATGCCGACGCCGCCGAGGTGGCACAGCGAGTTGCTGCCCGCCTCGGGTGTGAGCCAGCCGACGTGGTCGTCACCTCCACCGGGGTGATCGGGCGTCGCTATCCGATCGACCGGATTCGCGCTGGCATCGACGCCCTCCCCGATCGACTCACCTCCGACGACGCCGTCGGTCCGGCCAGAGGGATGATGACCACCGACACCGTCGTGAAGCTGGCCGAGGCGGTCGTGGCCGGCAGCACGGCACGCGTCGTCGGCATGGCCAAGGGCGTCGGGATGATCGAGCCCGACATGGCAACGCACATCTCGCTGGTGTTCACCGACGCCGAACTCGCGGCCACCGACCTCGACGCCGCATTCCGGCGGGTCGTCGACCGCACGTTCAATTGCGTCAGCGTCGACACCGACACCTCGACGAGCGACACGTCGGTGATCATGGCGTCGGGACTCGCCGGTCCGGTCGACCCGGTGGCGTTCGAGACGGCCCTCCATTACGTGATGCTCGACCTGACCAAGCAGATCGCCCGCGACGGCGAGGGTGCCCACTCGCTGATCGAGGTGCGCGTCGACGCCGCACGCGACCACGCCCAGGCGAAGCGCGTCGCCAAGGCAATCGTCAACTCACCGTTGGTGAAGACCGCCGTCCACGGCGGTGATCCGAACTGGGGGCGGGTGGCGATGGCGATCGGCAAGTGCAGCGACGACACCGACATCGACCAGGACGTGGTCGTCATCCGCTTCGGTGACACCGAGGTCTACCCGCGTCTCCTCGACGACGGTGCGCTCGCCGGGCTGTCGACGTACATGCGCAGCGAGCACGTCGTCATCCACGTGTCGCTCGGCACCGGCGACGCGTCGGCGACGGTGTGGGGCTGCGACTTGAGCGACGAATACGTCCGCTTCAACGCCGACTACACCACATAACTGTCGGAGCGTTCCGGAGCACTACCCGATTCCTTCGCTCTGGGTTGCGCGAACACGCGGCGGCGTGTGTAGGTTGGCGCGGCCGGGTGAATCAACGCCCGTGCTGCGCCGCTCCGGACCTTGGTTGCGCCTTGAAGGCCCCAAGGAGAAGCAACGTGATCACTTCCGCCGACCTCGGTCGTTGTCGAGCGCGCCCTTCCGAGGTGCGCACCGGCAGGGGACGTCGTGGACGTCGCGCGCCTTCGCTCGGGGTCATTCGCCGGCGCAGTCGCCCGCGACGAATTCTTGACGGAACCTTGATCCAAACGCGAGTCGTTTTCGAACCTCTCGGGGGAATCAGGCCGTGAGGGCTGTCCTCGCCGAAG
>JBGTCW010000418.1:0-3687 GCA_041748635.1 Ilumatobacteraceae bacterium
CTCGACGCCGACGTCGACGTGCCGGGGCCCGCGCCTGTCGACGAGCGGGCCGCCTATCGAGACCTGGGCGAACTGCTCGACGACCTCGACGCCGTGATGGCGTCGCTGGAGCGTCACGGAGCCGAGCCGATCGCCGACGCCCTCGTCGAGCCGGTGCGTCGTGGGGTCGCCATCTTCGGTGCCCATCTCTGCGGGCTCGACCTGCGCCAGAACTCCGCGGTGCACGAAGCGGTGCTCACCGACCTGTTCGCCCAAGCGGGCGTCTGCGACGACTATCTGGACCTCGACGAGGGTGATCGGGTCGCACTGCTCAGCGCCGAGATGCGGACGCCCCGACTGCTCCGACATCGAGACGCCGCGCTCGGCGAACAGACCCAGTCGGAGTTGGCCATCCTGGAAGCAGCGGCGCGTGCGGTCGGTCGAGTCGGCCGTCGCATCGTGCCGCATTACGTCATCTCGATGGCCCATGACCTCAGCGACGTGCTCGAAGTGGCCGTGTTGCTCAAGGAGGTCGGGCTGGCCACCGCGGCCCACGGCGACCGCGTCGCCGCGTCGGAGCTCGACATCGTGCCGCTGTTCGAGACGATCGACGATCTGCGCCGGAGTCCCGACGTGCTCGACGCGATGTTGCAGCACCCGCTGTACGCCGACATCGTGCGGTCGCGAGGCAACCGCCAGGAGGTGATGGTCGGGTACTCCGACTCGAACAAGGACGGCGGCTACCTCTGTTCGCAGTGGAGCCTGTCCGCAGCACAGACGACGCTGGCCGACGTGGCGCGACGTGCCGGCATACGGCTCCGCTTCTTCCACGGGCGCGGCGGCACCGTCGGCCGAGGTGGCGGTCCGGCGTACCAGGCGATCCTCGCGCTCCCCGCAGGGACCGTCGACGGGTCGATCCGTCTGACCGAGCAGGGCGAGATCGTCGCAGCCAAGTACTCGAACCCGGCGATGGCGCGCCGCAATCTCGAAACGCTGGTGTCGGCCGCGCTCGAAGCGACGCTCCTGCATCGGCTGTCCGCTGGTGACGACGCGTCGATCGATCCCGAGTTCGCGACGACCATGGGCGAGCTCTCGTCGCGCGCATTCGATGCGTACCGCTCGCTGGTCTACGGCGACGACCGCTTCGTCGACTTCTTCCGGGCGATCACGCCGACGAACGAGATCGCCTCCCTCAACGTGGGCAGCCGGCCGGCTTCGCGGCGAACCTCGAACGCCATCGAGGACCTCCGAGCGATCCCGTGGGTGTTCGGTTGGACGCAGTGTCGGCTCATGATCCCGGCCTGGTACGGCGTCGGCAGCGCCGTCGAGCAGCTCGTCGGGACCGACGGCGCCACGACCGAGGATCGCCTGGCGCAGCTCCGCGCGATGTATCTCGACTGGCCGTTCTTCCGAGCGGCGATCGACAACATGGGGATGGTGCTCGCGAAGTCCGACCTCGGAATCGCTCGCCGATATGCCGACGTGCTCGTCGACGACGACTCGATGCGCTCCGACATCTTCGGCGCCATCGCCGACGAACACGCCCGGACGCTCGACTGGCATCGCCGGATCACCGGTGCGGACTCCCCACTCGCCGACAATCCGCTCCTGGCGCGCAGCCTGCGCAACCGATACCCGTATCTCGACCCACTCCACGTGATGCAGGTCGACCTGCTCCGTCGATATCGCGACGGTGACGACGACGAACTCGTCGTGCGGGGCATCCAGTTGTCGATCAACGCCATCGCCACCGGACTGCGGAACTCGGGCTGACGAACTGCGGGTCGGCTCGCCCGTCCATGCGCGGTGGTGTCATGGCTACCCTGCCGTCATGACCGTGAGCCGTCGAGCCCGTTTCTTCCGCAAGCGCATCGCCGGGATGAACGACCGCGGTGATATGCCCCTCGAGCAACGGCGTGCGGCGATGGACAAGATCGACACCCTGCCCCGGCCGCGCAAGCTGACCTACGTCGACGCCGTGGTCGGTGGCATCCCGGCGATCGTCGCAACGCCGACCGCCGTGCGCCCCGATCGCCACATCCTGTACATCCACGGCGGCGCCTATGTCCTCGGATCACCAAGGAGCCACATCGCGATGTGTGCCCGCCTCGCCAAGCGGGCGGCCGCCACGGTCACCGTGATCGACTATCGGCTCGCACCCGAGCACGTGTACCCGGCGGCGATCGACGACTGCTTCGCCGCCTACCGGGCGATCATCGCCGACGTCGACCCGGCGCTCGTCACGCTCGCAGGAGACTCCGCCGGGGGCGGCGCGACGCTCGCAACGCTCGGTGCACTCAAGCAGGCGGGCGATCCGATGCCCGGCGCGGTGTACCTCCTGTCGCCGTGGACCGACCTCACCGGGTCGGGCGAGTCGGTGGTGACGCGTGCCCCGTTCGACCCGATGTTCGACGGCACGGGTCTGCTCGATGCGGCCACGACGTACGCCGGCGACACGCCCCTCGACCATCCCGGCGTGTCGCCGCTGTTCGCTGATCCCACCGGGTACCCGCCGACGCTGATCCAGACCGGCATGGACGAGATCTTGCTGTCCGACTCGATCCGCCTCGCCGAACGCTTCGAGGCTGCGGGCGTCGACGTGCGCCTCGACCTGCGTGACGACCTCTGGCACGTGTATCCGATCCTGGCCGGCTACATGCCCGAGGCGACCGACGCTCTCGTGCGCGCTGCGGTGTTCATCCGCGAAAAGACCCCCGCCGCGCTCCCCGAGTCGGCTGCGGCCTCCGTGTCCGCGACTCCGTGAGCACACCTCGGTTTCCCGAACTCGGCTTCTACACGCTCGCCGGGGGCGCTCAGGACCCGCGCGATCTGATCGCCGAATGCCGGCGAGCGGAGGAACTCGGGCTGGGCGCGGTGTTCATCAGCGAGCGCTTCAACGTGAAGGAAGCCGTCACACTGTCGGGGGCTGCTGCGGTCGCGTCCACGAACCTGCAGATCATCACCGGAGCCACGAACCACAACACCCGCCATCCGATCGTCACCGCCTCGTACGCAACGACGATGCACCGTCTCACGGATGGCCGTTTCGTGCTCGGCATCGGTCGCGGGATCGCCCCGCTGTTCGACGCCTACGGGATCGAGCGCATCACGACCGCTCAGATGGAGGACTTCACCGACGTGATGCGTCGGCTCTGGCACGGCGAGACGATCCTGGGGCACGACGGCCCGATCGGGTCGTACCCCGTGCTGCGCCTCGATCCGACCTTCGACGAGAACATCCCGCTCGGTCTCGTGGCGTTCGGGCCGAACTCGCTCGAGCTCGGAGGTCGAGCGTTCGATCACGTGATCCTGCACACGTTCTTCACCGACGAGACGTTGCAGCGCTGCGTGCGCACCGTGAAGGACGCCGCAGAACGGGCCGGTCGCGATCCCGATGCAGTGACCGTGTGGTCGTGCTTCGCGACCGTCGGTGACCATCTCGACGAACCCACCCGACTCAAGAAGACCGTGGGACGACTCGCCACCTACCTGCAGGCCTACGGCGACCTGATGGTGGAGACCAACCGGTGGGACCCTGCGGTGCTCGCAGCGTTCCGCGCCGATGACATGGTGACGAGCTTTCGGGGAGCGATCGACGTCATCGCCACCACGGCCCAGCTCGAACACCTCGCCACGTTGATCCCCGACGAATGGCTGGCGCCCGCAGCGGCCGGCTCACCGCAGCGGTGCGCCGGCGCGGTGCGGGCA
>JBGTCW010000419.1:0-7678 GCA_041748635.1 Ilumatobacteraceae bacterium
CAGGCGACCTGGCCGGAATAACACACACCACTGGCCCGGCGACGCCGGGCCAGGCGTTCACACCGTCGGGGCACTGACACTAAGGTGTCGGTGCCCCGACGTATGTGGGGCACGCAACGGGGGACAAGCAACGGGGGGCAAGATGGAGACCATTGGACGAACCGAGCCGGACCCGGTCGACCCGCTCGAGGGTGAGCACGTGCGGGAATCGGCGACAGTCGCGTCGCGGCCGTGGCTGTCGAAGTCGTCGACGAGCCGGGCCGGCATCGTCGCCGTACTCATCGGCGCACTGGTGTTGGCCGTCCTGTTCGAGAAGATCCGCAGCACGATCATCACCGTCGTCGTCGCAGTCGCTGCATGCGCTGCGATCTGGGTCGGCGCCAACCTGCTCTTCGATCAGGCACGAGATCGTTGGCAACGGTTCAACACACTGCGGTTCGGTGCCCTCGGCGCCTTGCTCGGAATCGTGCTGCACGGCAACGGTCTCACGATCGGGTCCGGCGGTGGCGTGTGGTCGTGGCTTCTCGGTCCGCTGCTGGGCGCCGTGGCGTTCGGTGCGATCGGATTCCTGTTGGCTCAGATCGACGATCCGCGGCAACGACAACTCGTCTCGATCGGTGGATTCGGAGCAATCGGTGTCGTCGCCGGCCTCCTCATTCGCGAGGAGTACTACCCCGGTGTCGACTGGTTGACCACTGCGATCTACACGGCAATCGTCGCCCTGATCGGAGCCGGGCTCAGTTCCGTCGCCAAGCGGCCGCCGCAGCACGGTGCCCTCATCGGCGCTGCACTCGGATGGGTGCTGGGATTTTGGGGTGGTGCCGACGTCGGTGACGGCACGATCGCCACCTCCGTGCTCGGTGCTGCAGTCCCCGGCCTGCTCGTCGGGCTCCGTCTGAGCGGAACGACGAACCCCGACCTCACCCGGCGGGCAGCGATCGATCAGGGCTCGCGGTCGTGGATCTTTCTCGCACCTGCATTGCTGTTCATCGCCGTGATGCTCGTCATCCCGGCGATCCGAACGGGGATTCTTTCGCTGTTCGACCGTGATTCTGAGTCCTTCGTCGGACTCGACAACTACGTCGACACGTTCACCGACGACGCCAGTTGGGATCTCAGCAACTGGACGAACATGTTCACCAGCGTGCCGTTCTACATCGGCATGATCCTGCTCACGGTCGCCGTGATCGTCGGCACCAGATCGAAACGACAGACAGGGAGGGCGGTCGAGCTCGGCAACCCGACGGTCGCTCCGCTGGTGGTCGGCGCCTTGCTCGTGTGTTTCGCTGCGTTCACCGCGGCGCGGGGAACGATCATCAACAATCTGTGGTGGGTCGTGACGGTCACGTTCTTCTCGACCGCACTCGGACTCGCCGTCGCCGTCCTCGCCGACCAACGCGGCGGCGAGAAGATTGCCAAGTCGATCATCTTCATGCCGATGGCGCTGTCGCTCGTGGGCGCTTCGATCATCTGGCGTTTCATGTACCAGACGCGTGAGGTCTCCAAGGAGCAGACCGGCGTGATGAATGCCGTTTGGATCGGTCTCGGACGGCTCAGTACCGGGTCGGGCCTCCCGACGCTGATCGGAACAATTCTCCTCGGCATTCTCCTTGCGGTGGTCGCAACGTTCCTGGCCCGATCGCTCACCCGACGCGCTTACGGACGAGCGGTGGTGCCCGGCGTGCTCCTGCTCTTCGTCGGGTGGGTCTTCCTCCGATACACCCAGATCGTCGGAGGTGGAATCGGCGGGTTCACGTACCTCGAAGACGGCACGGTCCGGCCGGAGACGATCGTCTTCGTGCAGGAGAGCCCGTACAACAACTTCTGGCTGATGATCATCCTGATCTGGATCCAGGTCGGGTTCTCGATGGTCATCCTGTCAGCGGCCATCAAGGCGGTGCCGACCGAACTGATCGAAGCAGCGAAGATCGACGGCGCCACCGACTCGCAGGTGTTCTGGCGGGTCACGTTGCCGCAGATCGGCAGCACCATCGGTGTCGTCGTCACGACGCTCATCGTCCTCGTCATGAAGGTCTTCGACATCGTCAAGGTGGTGACGAACGGCCAGTTCGACACACAGGTGCTGGCCAACGACATGTACCAGCAGGCGTTCAACAACATCAACATCGGCCGGGGCGCCGCCCTGGCGATGCTCATCTTCCTGTCGGTGCTTCCGGTGATGTACTTCAATATTCGCAGAATGCAGCGGGAGGCCTGAGATGACCGACATCGCAACATCGTCGAGTTCCGGAATCGCATCGAACGCTCCGGAGGACAACCGGGGATTCACCGGACGCTGGTACGCACTCATCAGGTCCATCCCCACCGGTGCCGTGTGGTTGCTGGTGATCATCTGGAGCATTCCCAGCTTGGGGTTGTTCCTGAACTCGTGGCGCACACGCGAGGCGCAGATCTCGACCGGTTGGTGGACGATTCGACCCGACGAACTCACCACCGACAACTACCAACAGATCTTCACGGCGCGCAACAGCATCTGGGACTCACTCGCGAACTCGTTCGCCATCGCCCTGCCAGCAACGATCATCCCGATCGCGTTCGCTGCGTTCGCCGCATACGGATTCGCCTGGATCGATTTCCGGGGTCGCAAGGGATTGTTCATCGCAACCGTGTCGCTCTTGGCCATCCCGTTGCAGGTGGCGCTCATCCCGCTCCTCCAGCTGTACGTCGGCGGCGCCAAACTCACCCTGCCACTGCTCGACAAGACGATCACGCTGGTCCCGGACTTCGACCTCGCTGGCAACACCGCTGCGGTGTGGTTGACCCACACCGGTTTCGCCATGCCGTTCGCGATCTTCCTGCTGCACAACTACATCAGCTCGTTGCCGAAGGATCTCTTCGAGGCAGCCCGGATCGACGGAGCCAATCACTTCACGATCTTCTGGCGCCTCGTCCTGCCGCTGTCTGTGCCGGTCCTCGCTGCGTTTGCGATCTTCCAATTCCTCTGGACGTGGAACGATTACCTGATAGCGAACACGATGGTCGGATCCAATCCCTCCGCCCATCCGACGACGATCCTGATCGCCAACCTCGCCGGTGACTTCGGCCGCAACGAGCACATCCTGCCCGCAGCCGCATTCGTGCAGGCATTCATACCGCTCGTCGTCTTCTTCGCCCTGCAACGTTTCTTCGTGCGCGGCATGCTCGCCGGTTCGGTCAAGGGATGACCCAACCGCCACGCACCACACCCGCATGAACCTCGTCGACGCCTCACCGCGGCGAATCGGTGAACTGCCAGCGGTCGGGCCGTTGTCGTTCGGCCTGTGGCGCTACACCGACGCCGACGTCGCCGCCGCGCAACGCTTGCTCGAGGCAGCGCTCGATGCCGGGATGAACCTCGTCGACAACGCCGACGTCTACGGCTTCGACTGGGGCGGCACCGGGTTCGGCAGCGTCGAGGAGAACCTCGGCCGTGTCCTGGCGGCGGCACCGCAACTGCGCGACCGAATGGTGCTGGCCACCAAGGGCGGGATCGCTCCCCCGATCCCGTACGACTCGTCGCCCACCTATCTGCGCGCCGCATGCGAGGCGTCACTGCGACGCATGGGTGTCGAGGTGATCGATCTCTACCAGATCCACCGCCCCGACATGCTCACTCACCCCGCCGACGTCGCGGCCACGCTGAGCGCGCTGCGTGACGAGGGCAAGATCCGCGAGGTCGGCGTGTCCAACCACACGCCGGCGCAGGTCGCCGCCCTCGCTGCACATCTGCCGTTCCCGATCGCCAGCGACCAGCCCGAGTACTCCGCCGTGCACCTCGACCCGCTGAGAGATGGCACATTCGATGCCTGCATGCGCGAGGGTCGGGTGCCGCTCGCATGGAGCCCGCTCGGCGGCGGACGCCTCGCCACCGGCGACGGCGTGCGCCCGGAGTTGCTGGAGGTACTCGATCGACTCGCCGAACGCGAGCAGGTCGACCGGGCCACGATCGCCGTGGCGTTCGTCCTGGCCCACCCGGCGAGACCGATCGCCATCCTCGGCACCCAGAACCCTGAACGCCTGGCGGCATCGACCGCCGCGCTCACGGTGACGCTCGACCGCGAAGACGTCTACGCCATCGTTCAAGCTTCCGAAGGAGTCCCGCTGCCATGAGTTCGCTCGATCGACCCGACGTGGCCGAGATCGCGTGGTTCGGTGCACTGTGCGACGACGACTACGAGTTCCTCGGCGTCCCCGACCCAGCGCTCGCCAGTTCGTGGTCGCACTGCGCCGACATCGTCGGCACCGCTGACAACAATGGCTTCGACAACGTGCTGCTGCCGTCCGGCTACACGCTCGGCATCGACTCGACCGCGTTCGCCGCGGCGATCGCCACGCACACCGAACACATCAACCTGCTGCTGGCCGTGCGGATGGGAGAGATGTGGCTGCCCCAGCTCGCACGACAGCTCGCCTCGATCGACCAGTTCGCTGACGGTCGACTGTGCATCAACATCATCTCGTCCGACATCCCCGGCGAGGAACTCGAATCGGCACCGCGCTACCAGCGCACGCGCGAGTGGATGCAGGTGCTTCGACAACTGCTCAACGGCGAGTCGATCGACTTCCACGGCGACTTCGTCGACCTGACGCTCGACCCGCCCCGGGCAACGACGGTGAACGGCACGTGCCCGCCGATGTACTTCGGCGGCTTCTCACCGGCAGCGAAGGACGTCGCCGCGGCCGAAGCCGACGTGTTCCTCACCTGGCCCGACACGGTGGCCTCGGTGGCCGCCACCGTCGACGAGATGACGACACTCGCCGCCGATCGATACGGGCGCCAGCTCGTCTACGGCCTGCGGGCGCACGTGATCGTGCGCGAGACCGAGGCCGAGGCCCGCGCCGCCGCCGATCGACTCGTGTCGCAGCTCGACGCCGACACCGGGGCAGCGATCCGCAGCAAGTCGCTCGACGCAGCATCGGTCGGCGTGCAACGCCAAGCTTCGCTGCGCGACGCCGCCTCTGACGACGGCTTCGTGGAGGAGGCACTGTGGACCGGCGTCGGGCGAGCCCGCAGCGGCGCTGGCGCGGCGATCGTCGGCGACCCCGACCAGGTGGTCGCCAAGATCCGTGCGTATCAGGACGCCGGGATCGGCGCCTTCATCCTGTCGGGCTACACGCACCGCGCCGAGTGCGAACTCGTGGCGCAGCACGTCCTGCCACGCATCGAACACGCGCCACTCAAGCCGCGCTGGACACCCTGACGCGTGGGTAGGTGGTTGCCTGCGATCGGTCTCGTCGCCGCAGGTGCCCTGGCGGCAACGGCGATCGGTCGACTCGATGTTGCGCCATCGCCGATCGCCGTCGCCCTGCTATTGGGCCTTGCATTGTCGCCGTGGATCCAGCTGGGGAAGACGAGCGAGGTCTCCAAGATCGGCAAGTTCGCACTGCGCACCGGTGTGGTGCTGCTCGGGTTCCGGATCACGGTCGACGACCTGGCCGATCTCGGTGCCCCGACGATCGCGCTCGCCATCGGTGTCTCGCTGGTCGTGCTGTTCGCCACGGTCTGGATCGGTCGCCGCCGCTCGTCGGGCCAGCGCCTCAGCACGCTGCTCGGCATCGGCTCGGCGATCTGCGGAGCGTCCGCGGTCGCGGCTGCCGGGACGACGATGCAGGCGAACGAGGAAGAGACGGCGTACGCCATTGCGACCGTGACCTTGATCGGGACGGTCGCAACGTTCGCGCTGCCGCTCACCGGTTCGTGGATCGGGCTCGCCGATCAGGACCTCGGGATCTGGATCGGCATGATGGTGCACGACGTCGGCCAGGTGGTGGCCGCATCGACCGCCGTCGGTGACGTGGCCCTGACTGCGGCGGTTCCCGTCAAGCTCGTCCGCGTGCTGTTGCTCGTACCGGTCCTGGTGGTCCTCGCCGGCAACAGCTTCGCCTCCGGCGCCAACAGCCCCTCCACACCGATGAGCGTGCGGCGGCTCTACCGACTGATCCCCGCATTCGTCGCGCTCTTCGTCGCGGCCAGCATCATCAGTTCGACCGGTGTGATCCCGGAACGTGTTGCCGAGATCACGTCCGACATCGAGCGGGTCCTGTTCACCGCAGCGCTCTTCGCGATCGGCATCTCGGTCCACCTGCCCACGCTTCGACGAATCGGCCCACGGCCAGCACTCACGAGTGCACTCGTGTGGTGCCTGGCCTGCGCGGCGACGGCGCTGATCCTGCGAGCCTGACTCGGTCCCCCCGTGCCCAGGGCACGAGGGACCGAGTCAGCCCTCGATCGACTGGCGGGTGTTCGGGTCGAAGAAGTGCAGGTTCTCTGTCGAGATGGCGATCTCGATCTGGTCACCCATCCGGGCACGCGAGCGCGGGCTGAAGCGTCCGACGGCGTTCGCCTGACCGACGCCGCCCTTCTCCTCGACCGCGTCCGGGTCGCCCGAATCGACCGTGGGCGCATCGACGTGGAAGTGCGCCATGATCTCCGACCCGAGCGCTTCGAGCAGCGTCACCTTCGACGTGATGCGCTGGGACCCTGGGATGTGCGGAACCATCGCTGCGTCCTCATAATCCTCCGGGCGGATTCCGACGATCACGCTGCGGCCGTCGAAGTCGCGCAGTCGCGGGTGCTTGACGAGCGTTTCCGATGTGAGGCCGAGCACGTGGGAGCCGAGCGTCACCGTGCCATCGCCAGCCGACATGTCCACCGTCGCCTCGAACAGGTTCATCGACGGTGACCCGATGAACGCTGCGACGAAGACGTTGACCGGATGGTCGTACAAATTCTGCGGTGTGTCGACCTGCTGCAGGAAGCCGCCCTTGAGCACCGCGACGCGGTCGCCCATCGTCATGGCCTCGATCTGGTCGTGGGTCACGTAGACGGTGGTGACTGCCAGCTCACGCTGGAGCGCAGCGATCTCGGCGCGCATCTGCACGCGGAGCTTCGCGTCGAGGTTCGACAGCGGCTCGTCCATGAGGAACGCCGCCGGTTGACGAACGATCGCCCGACCCATCGCCACCCGCTGACGTTGTCCACCGGACAGCTGTCCCGGCTTGCGGTCGAGGTTGTCCTCGAGTTCGAGGATCGCCGCAGCCTTTCGAACTCGCGTGTCGATCTCCTCCTTGGGAACCTTGGCCAATTTCAGTGCGAAGCCGATGTTGTCGTACACGGTCATGTGCGGATACAGCGCGTAGTTCTGGAACACCATCGCGATGTCGCGGTCTTTGGGCTCGACGTCGTTGACGACACGGTCGCCGATCTTCATCGTGCCGTCGCTGATCGTTTCGAGGCCGGCGATCATGCGCAAGGCGGTCGACTTTCCGCACCCCGATGGCCCCACCAGCACGAGGAACTCCTTGTCGGCGATCTCGAGATTGAGATCGTGGATCGCGTGGTAGCCGTTTTCGTAGACCTTGTTGATGCCATCGAGTTGCACGGTTGCCATGACTGGTGTTCCTCCTTGGCCCCGCGCAGCGGAGCATCGTTGATGCGCGACCCCCCTCGGCCACGTGGAACCAGACGTTAGCCCAATGTCGACGCCCGTCTCGCCGGGAGCGGACGTCGTCTCCCGCGCACGCAGATAGCGTCGAGCGACGTGAATCAGACGAAGAACCGGATGCAGGCCCTCGGATTGCTCGACCGGTCGTTCAAGGCGACCACCGACGAGGAACTCACCTCGGCGATCGAGGCGCTCGACGACGACCACCGCGACGGACTCGCGTCGTTCGCCGA
>JBGTCW010000420.1:0-3320 GCA_041748635.1 Ilumatobacteraceae bacterium
CGCCGAGCAGATCATGGCCGAGCTCACCCCGTTTGCGAAGGCCGCTGGCCACGACGCCGCATCGATCTACGGCGGTGTCGGCTACGGCGGACAGCGCAAGGCGCTCGACCGCGGTGTCGAGCTCGTCGTCGCATGCCCCGGGCGCCTCGAGGACCTGATGCAGATGCGGGCGATCGACCTGCGTGACGTCACCACCGTGGTGATCGACGAGGCCGACCAGATGGCCGACATGGGCTTCCTGCCCGCCGTGCGCCGCATCGTCGAGCAGACCTCGAACAACCGCCAGGTGCTGTTGTTCTCCGCCACGCTCGACGGCCCGGTCGCCAAGCTCGTCGCCGACTTCCAGCACAATCCGGTCCGCCACGAAGTCGGCCCCAAGGGCCCCGACGTCCACGCCGCCAAGCACCACTTCTGGTTGGTCGATCGCGAAGACCGCGTCTCGACGACCGCCGACGTGATCGCACGTCTCGGCTCGACGATCGTGTTCACCCGCACGCGCCACGGCGCCGACCGCCTCGCCAAGCAGCTCGGCCGCAGCGGTGTGACTGCTGAGCCGATCCACGGCGGCCGCAGCCAGGGCCAGCGTGACCGCGCCCTCGCCGCGTTCAAGAAGGGCCAGGCGTCAGCATTGATCGCCACCGACGTTGCGGCTCGCGGCATCCACGTCAATGGCGTGAACGCCGTCATCCACTTCGATCCGCCGGCCGAGGACTCCACCTACCTGCACCGCTCGGGCCGTACCGCTCGTGCCGGCGCCACCGGCACCGTGGTCTCCTTGCTCGACCACAGCCAGAAGAAGGATGCGCTCAAGCTGCAGCGCGGCATCGGCATCGACGAGCCGGTCACCAAGGCCGCCGTCCGCGACCTCGTGATCCACGCTGCCCCGGTCGTCGCGCAACAGGCGCGCACGGAAGAAGTCGACGTCGACCACCGACGGACCCGCCTGCCGCGTGAGCCCAAGGCATCACGCGAGCAGTCGCCACGCGAGCAGTCGAACCGTGACCGCTCGCCGCGAGGCCAGGCCGGAGCTGACACCGATCGTCCGCAGCCGACCGGCAATGCCGCCGACGCAAAGGGCTCGGTGAAGTTCTTCAACTCGGGTCGCGGCTACGGCTTCATCACGCCCGACAGCGGCGGCAAGGACCTCTTCGTCCACTTCTCCGTCATCGCGCACGAGGGATTCAAGACGCTCGACAACGGCGCCCGGGTCGACTTCCAGGTCCGCGAGGGCCGCAACGGCGACGAAGCGTTCGACGTTCGCGTCGTTCCCTTCAACTGAGTTCCCTTCAACTGAGCGACGACCCGGCGGGCGCCACCGTCGCATCCGCCGGGTCGCCCGCTGGCGCCACGAGTAGTGTCTGGCCCATGTCCGCCGAGCTGGTGAGCGAGCGAGATCGGGCGAAGATGCGCACCCTCGGCGACGATCTCGCCGCTGGCGAGTCGGACCGGCGGGGCACCGCTGCCGAACGTCAGGCAATCTTGGAGGCCATCAACGCCGATCGCCGTCACGCCGGGCGTGATCCGTTGACCGACAAAGCTCCGGAGGAGGGTCTCCATGAGCGAGCGCGATCCCTCGGAATGGCTCGCGTCGATCGCTGAGATCTTCGACGATCTCGGGCTCGACTGGACACTCGTCGGCGCGCTCGCAGCCAACCGATACCGGGCAACTCCTCGGTTCACCACCGACGTCGACACCATGGCCGAGTTCAGCCCGCAGCTCGTGACGCGCCTCGGCGCGGCAGGCTATGACGTCGACGTCATCGCCGACGCGGGTGAGCCCGCACACCTCATCCGCTGCCATCGGGGAGAGGAAGCGATCGACATCCTGCTGCCGGTGGTCGAGTACCAACGTGTGGCGCTCGAACGATCCCGCGACCACGTGCTGACCGTCGAGGATGTCATCGTCCACAAGCTGATCGCCTGGCGGCTCCGTGATCGTGACGACATCCGATCGATCCTCGAGGCCGGTGTCGAGCTCGACCACGGCTATCTCGATCGGTGGGTCGCTGCGTGGGAACTCCGCGAGCGGTGGTCGACGTTCACCGGGCTGACGGGTCGGACCGAACCCGAAAACTAGGGTCACCGGCGTGTACGCCGATCGTGACCTCGTCGAGAAGCGCATCCAGCGCGAGCTCTGGGAGCGTGTGCTGCCGCTCGCGCATCCCGATCAGCGCACACTCACGATCGAGGCCGGGCCTGATCTCGACCATCTCGAATCGTTCACGGCGCGGACCAAGTGGGGAGCTCCGTGGGGCACCACGTGGTTCCGCTTCAGCGGCGTGGTCCCCGACGTGTGGGCCGGCCGCCGAGTCGAGGCGATCATCGACCTCGGTTTCCACCCGCAGGCCGCCGGGTTCCAGTGCGAGGGCCTCGTCGTCGATCTCGCCGATGACGGGTCGTGGACCCCGCTGCAGGGAATCCATCCACGACGCACCAACTTCGCCCTCGACGGCTCGGCCGGACCGATGGTCCTCCACGTCGAGGCGGCGTCCAACCCGTCGTTTCCTGGCTACCGGCCGTCGCCGCTGGGGTCGCTCGCGACGGCAGGCGATCGACCGCTCTACACCTTTCGTCGTGCGTCGCTGGTCGTCGTCGACCCCGACGCGGAAGCACTCGCGTACGACATCGAGGTGCTCGACGGGGTGATGCGGTCGCTGGACCACGGCGACCCCCGACGTGCACGCCTGCTGCGCACCCTCGCCGACACGCTCGATCGCGTCCCCGATGTCGCTGCCGCACGTCGAGTGATCGCTCCGGCGATGGCGGAGGATTTCGGCGACGCCGTCCGCCACCGTTCCGTCGCCGTGGGTCACGCACACATCGACACCGCCTGGCTGTGGCCGATCCGCGAAACGCAACGCAAGTGCACCCGCACCTTCGCCTCGGCGGTGGCCCTGATGGATGACTATCCCGAGTACGTGTTCGCCGCGTCGTCAGCGCAGCACTACACCTGGATCGAGCAACGCCACCCCGAGATGTTCGACAAGATCGTCGAACGGGTCGAGCGCGGGCAATGGACGCCGGTCGGCGGGATGTGGGTCGAGGCCGATATGAACCTGCCGTCGGGCGAGAGCCTCGTACGTCAGATCGTGTTCGGCCAGCGCTACTTCGAGGAGAAGTTCGGCCGTCGGTGCACCGAGGTGTGGATTCCCGACGTGTTCGGCTATCCGGCGGGGCTCCCGCAGGTGTTCGCCGCCGGAGGGATGCGCCGCTTCGTCACCCAGAAGCTCAGCTGGAACAAGCAGAACACGTTCCCGCACAGCACGTTCTGGTGGGAGGGTCTCGACGGCACGCAGGTGCTCACCCACTTCCCGCCGGTC
>JBGTCW010000421.1:0-1821 GCA_041748635.1 Ilumatobacteraceae bacterium
TACCTGAGCATCCTCGGTCCGTTGTCTCGCAACGAGCCGGTGAAGTACCGCGGCGAGGACTATTCGAGCAACCTCGCGCTCAACGCGAACGGCGCTGGGCCGTTCGGCATCGTGGTGGCAGCGCTCGGTCCGCAGATGTTGAAGGTGACCGCCGAGCTTGCTGACGGCACGCTCACGTGGTGCACCGGACCGAACACGCTGGCCGAACACACCATCCCGACCATCACGGCCGCAGCGGAAGCTGTCGGTCGTCCGGCTCCTCGCGTCATCGCCGCGTTGCCGGTCTGCGTGACCGACGATGCGGAGGCCGCAAAGGGCCGAGCGGCGAAGGTGTTCGAGATCTACGGGTCGCTGCCCAGCTATCGGGCGATGCTCGATCGTGAGGGCGCAGCGGGTCCGGAGGACATTGCGATCACCGGGTCGGAGTCGGAGGTGGTCGACCGGATCCTCGCGCTCGCCGACATCGGCGTCACCGACTTCGCCGCCGTCGAGTTCCCCGGCAACCCCGACGAGGCAGCGGCCACTCGAGCCGCGGTCAAGCAGGCGATGACATGACCGCGATCGACACGCTGGTCGACGACCGGGGTGTCGCCACCGTGACGGTCGATCATCCGCCGATCAACCTCATCACCATGGACGTGTTCTTCGAGCTCGCTGCAGAGATCGAACGACTCGCGCACGAGGACGCTGTCCGGGTAGTCGTGTTCCGGTCGGCGAATCCGGAGTGGTTCCTCGCGCACTTCGACGTCGAGGCGATCCAGCAGTTCCCACGCGAGCAGCCGGTACCGACCGAGCTCGGTCCGTACGACCAGATGTGCGAGACGCTGCGAACGATGCCGAAGCCGGCCATCGCCGTGATCGCTGGGCGGGTCGGCGGCGGTGGCAGTGAGCTTGCGCTGGCCTGCGACATGCGCTTCGCCACGCCGGACGCCATCTTCAGCCAGCCCGAGGTCGCGCTCGGCATCATCCCGGGAGCCGGGGGCACGGTTCGCCTCCCGCGGCTGATCGGCCGGAGCCGCGCGCTCGAGGCGGTGCTCGGCTGTGACGACATCGACGCGTCCACGGCGGAGCGTTGGGGCTGGGTCAACCGAGTGCTCCCGAGCGATGCAATCGACGAGTTCGTCGACCGCCTGGCCGGACGCATCGCGACGTTTCCCGTCCACGCGATCTCGGCGGCGAAGGCCAGCGTCGTGCGATCGGAGATCGGCGTCGAGGGTGACCTCCTCGCCGAGACGGTTGCGTTCCACGCCACGCTCGCCAGCGACGAGACGCACGACCGGATGCAGCGGTTCCTCGACGCCGGAGGTCAGACCCCCGAAGGAGAGCGCCGCCTCGGCGACCTCGCCGGCGAACTCTAGATGTAACGATTGGTGTCAGACACCAATCGTTACATCAGCGCACGGTGACGGGCATCGACGCAGCGGCTCTCACGTCGGCGTAGAAGTCGTTGCCCTTGTCGTCGACCACGATGAACGCCGGGAAGTCCTCGACCTCGATCTTCCACACTGCCTCCATGCCGAGTTCGGGATACTCGAGCACGTCGACCTTGCGGATGTTGTCGAGCGCCAGGCGCGCCGCGGGCCCACCGATCGAACCGAGGTAGAAGCCCCCGTTCGTACTGCACGAGTCGGTCACCTGCTTCGACCGGTTGCCCTTGGCGAGCATCACCATCGACCCGCGAGCCGACTGGAACTGCTCGACGTAGCTGTCCATCCGCCCCGCCGTGGTCGGCCCGAACGAACCCGATGCGTAGCCCTCCGGCGTCTTGGCCGGGCCGGCGTAGTACACGGCGTGATCCTTCAGGTACTGCGGCATCTCCTC
>JBGTCW010000422.1:0-4362 GCA_041748635.1 Ilumatobacteraceae bacterium
TCGCCTACGCCGGTGACCTCGCCGGTGCTGGGCCATTCGCCGCACACGCGGCCAACCGTGTCGCCGGCGCCTCGTCCGCCCCGGCCGACCTGACCGCGCTCGGCGTCCTCGATGGCGACGAACTCGAGGGGATCATCGGTCGCTGTCGATGGTTCCCCGGCGACGACCTGGTCCAGTTGGCCATGCCCGATGCGGTTGTCGAGACACTCCTCGCTCGTCGATCGAGCGGCGGTGCATCGTGACCTCGCGCTCCTCCGCGCTCAGCCGCGGCGACGGCGTCGGGATCGAGGTGACCCGAGACGTCATCCGTGGCGTTCGACTCGGGTCGTCGTCGCAGGACCTGCCGCTGGCCGCCGCCGAGGTCCCGATCGCGGTGTCCGCCGACGATCGCTCGACGGTCGATGCGTTCCTGCGGCTGCGTGCCGAACTCGGTGACCCGACGACACCGACGCGAATCGCAGTGTTTCCGGCGAGCAGCACCATGGCGCGCGTCGACGCGACCGGACTATCCGGCAACGATCTGAAGGGTCTGCGAGCTGCACTCGCCTCGTCGCGTTCCGCTTCGTCGAGCGTCCTCGTCGACGACGGTCCGCGTCGGTGGCTGGTCGGGGTGTCGTGGGACGACGACGACATTCGCCGGATGGAAGACCTCGCCGAGCGCGCCGGTTTCGTCGACGTCGCGGTCGAGCCCAGCCCGATCGCCCTGGCTCGGGTGCTCGGCACCGGGGCAACCTCCGCCCGACGTCACGCATCGACCGACCAGAGTTTCGCGGTCGTCGTCTCGCACGGTGTCGTGATCGCCGCCGCCGCGCTGGACTCGATCGGACGCACGACTCCGAGCCTGACGTGCAGCGAGACGCCTGTGGCCGAGGGATGGTTCGACGACATCAGCGAACCGGCGGACCTTGCCGCCGAGATCAGGCGGCTGCTCGAGGATGCCTCGCCGATCGCGTGCATGCTCGACCTCGCCGGCACCACCTACCCGGACTTCCCACCGCACGATCTGCGCAGCCCACAGCGCCAATGCGTGGCACTCGGTGCCGCGGTCGGCGCGGCTGGCCTCGCGGGACGACTCCGTCCGGTCGACGTCGTGTTCGCGTCGGCACGGGCGCCTCACGAGATCGAGCGTCCCTGGGCGATCGAACGGATCTCGAACCTTCCGGCGACCAACGCCGTCACCTCGATCGGTCCGGGGAAGCGATTCGTGGCCAAACTCCTCCCGCGTCGGCGCTGAGCGAGCCGTCCGGATCGGACAACGCGACCGTGGTCAGTCGTCGGCGAACACGGACGGCCGTTGCCCGTACACGGCGACCGCCTGGCGGAGCGGAACGAGATCTCCGCCCGGGCGGCGACCCTCAGCAGCGGCGATGGCGTGCTTCGCGATCTCTCGAGCCTGTTCGACCTCGGCGCGCAACCGTGCGTTCTCCAACTCGAGATGCATGACGCGCCGGATGCCCTCGAGGTTCATGCCCTCGGCGGTGAGCTCGGAGATGCGCTTCAAGATCGCGATGTCGGCGTCGCTGTAGCGCCGGTTGCCACCGTCGGTGCGAGCCGGTGTCACCAGACCGCGGCGCTCGTAGATCCGTAGCGTCTGCGGATGCATGCCGGCGAGTTCGGCAGCGACCGAGATCACGTACACCGCCCTGGTTCGGGAACGCTCGCTCGTGTCGGATGCGGTCATGTCAGTGAACTCCTCGGGTTCACGGTAGTCGCCGCAGCCAACTGCTCGATCGCCTCGCGTTGCGCATCGGTCAGATCGGTCGGGATCTGCACATCGACGGTGATGATCAGATCGCCGGTGCGCTTGGGTGTCTGGATACCCTTGCCGCGCACTCGGTGACGGCTCCCGGTCTGGGTTCCGGCCTTCAGCCGGAGCGTGACCGGGTCGCCGTCGAGCGTGGGGACGTCGATGTCGCCGCCGAGCGCCGCCTCCGCGATCGTGACGGGAACCGACACGGTGAGGTTGTCGCCACTGCGTCCGAACAGCGGGTGCGGCGTCACCTTGAGCTCGACGAGCAGATCTCCTGCTGGACCACCGTTGCGGCCCGGGCCACCCCGGCCCTTCAAGCGGATGGTCTGGCCGTCCTTCACACCGGCCGGGATTCGTGTCTTCACCTCGCGTTGGCGAGCCTCGACGCCAGCGCCACGGCACGTGGGGCACGGATCCTCGATGCGGCTGCCCTGGCCGCCACAGACTCGGCACGGCGACGAGAACGAGAACATCCCCTGGTTGTCGTCGACGACGCCCCGGCCCCCGCACGCCGAACAGGTCACCGGCGACGTCCCCGGCTTGGCGCCAGAACCGGCGCAGGTGGAACACGCAGCGTCGGTGGTGAGGAACAGCGTGGTGGTCAGGCCGTGGACGGCGTCCTTGAAGTCGACGGCCAGTTGCGCGGTGACGTCGGCGCCTCGACGCGGGCCAACTCCTGACGCGGCACCGCTGCGTCCCCGTGCCGATCCGCCACGGCCGAACATCGAACCGAACAGGTCGCCGAGGCCGCCAGCTCCACCCATGTCGTCGACGTTGAAGCTGAACCCGCCGGGCCCGCCTCGGCCACCGGCTCCTCCTGTGCCGGCCATCGGCCCCAGCGCACGGACCTCGTCGTACTCCTTGCGCTTCGCCGCGTCGCCGAGCACGTCATAGGCCGACGCGACACCCTTGAACTTCTCCTCCGCCGCGCTGTCGCCGGGGTTCTGGTCGGGGTGCAGCTCACGGGCGAGCTTGCGGTACGCCTTGGTGATCTCCTTGGCCGACGCCTTCGAGTCGACGCCGAGTGTGCGGTAGTAGTCCTGCTCGAACCAGTCTCGTTGTGCTGCCATCAGAGATCACCTCCTCCTCGGATTACATCAGGGGTCAGACCCGCGTTGTAATCGATCACTTCGTCTGTCCTCGATCGCCCGTCGATTACATCGCGGGTCTGACCCCTGTTGTAATCAATCCTTCGTCTTGACCATGGCTGGGCGGAGGACCTTGCCCTTCCAGGTGTAGCCGCTGCGCAACACCTCGGCCACGACCGGCTCGCCGCCGTCCCCCGGCTCGTGGGCGACCGCTTCGGCAAGTTCGGGATCGAACGGCTGGTTCTCGAGCAGGAGTGTCTCCAGTCCGTGCTTCTTCAACTCGACCAACATCTGATTGAGAAGCGGCCCGACCTCGTCGGGATGGCGCACGAACGCCGCCTCGGCTGCGTCGAGCACCGGCAGGAGCGCCTCGGCAAGCCGACCCGAAGCGCGATCGGCCTCGACGAGCGACTGCGCGGCGACACGCTTGCGGTAGTTGTCGAAGTCGGCTTGGAGCCGCTGTGCGAGGCCCTTGAACTCCTCGCGCTCGGCGAGCAACGCGGGCACGTCGACGTCGGAGTAGTCGATGTCGCCAACGATGGCGTCGAAGTCGTCGACACCGGCGGGACGCTCCGCCGAGTCGGTGATGTCGTCGATCTCGCTGGCGCGTTCAGGGGCGTCGTCGTCGGTGGCCGGGCCGCCCGCAGGAGCCGTGGCTCCTGCGGGGACGTCGCCCACCGATTCGCGTGGCTCGTGCGGGTCGACCATCTCGGCGTCCATCGCCGATCAGGCCTTCTCGTCGTCGACGATCTCCGCGTCGACGATGTCGTCGTCGTTCACCGAGCCAGCGCCGTCGTCCTGTCCGGACGCCGAGGTGCCCTCGGCGCCCGAGTCGCGTGCCGCCGCCTCGTACAGCTTCTGGCTGAAGGCCTGGCTGGCCGACATCAGGGTGTCGGTGGCCGACTTGATCGCGTCGGTGTCGTTGCCCTCCATCGCCTTCTTGAGATCGCTCAAGGGTTGCTCGACGGCGTCCTTCTCCTCGGCGGTGACCTTGTCGCCCTGCTCACGCAGCACCTTCTCGGTCTGGTACACGATCGAGTCAGCGTTGTTGCGAACCTCGGCCTCGTCGCGACGCTTGCGGTCGTCCTCGGCGTGCGCTTCGGCGTCTTTCACCATCTGCTCGATGTCGTTCTTGTCGAGCGTGGACTGCCCGGTGATGGTCATCGACTGTTCTTTGTTGGTGGCCCGGTCCTTGGCGGACACGTGCACGATGCCGTTGGCGTCGATGTCGAAGGTGACCTCGATCTGCGGGATGCCACGAGGGGCGGGCGGCAGGTCGACGAGTTGGAACTTGCCGAGCGTCTTGTTGTAGCTCGCCATCTCGCGCTCGCCCTGGATCACGTGGATCTCGACCGACGGCTGACTGTCCTCGGCGGTGGTGAACACCTCGGTGCGCTTGGTGGGGATCGTGGTGTTGCGCTCGATGAGCTTGGTCATCACACCGCCCTTGGTCTCGATGCCGAGGCTCAACGGGGTGACGTCGAGCAACAGCACGTCCTTGACGTCGCCGCGCAACACGCCGGC
>JBGTCW010000423.1:0-8279 GCA_041748635.1 Ilumatobacteraceae bacterium
CGCGGCATGCGTTCACCGCAGCAGCGCGCAGCAGCACGGCGGTCCGGCCGGTGTTGTCGAACGCAGCGGTGCGGACCTCCTCGGCGTCGAACAGTCCGTCGGGTCCGGAGAGTCCGGAGGCGTTGGCGGTGCCGAGCACCGCGGCGTTCTCGCGGGTCCGCATCGAGAGCGGCGAGTTCTGTTCGCCGTGCAGCACGGAGAAGGCACCCGCCAGGGTGAACTCATCGCTCGGCACCCAGAAGCTGTCGTTGGCGTTGAAGACGTAATCGGTGCGTTGCACCATCGGCATCTCGGCGAACGGGACGAGGCCGGGATCGCGGGCGTCCGGGCTTTCCTCCCAGCGAAAACGGCTGTCCGATCCGTCGAGGAGGACGAAGCCCTGCTCGTAGGCGAGTTGTGTCAGCGGATCCGTGAACAGCGACCCCAACCATGCCGCCTCGGCCTCGGCGCTGAGGTTGGGTGTCGCGGAGGTGTCGGCGTACCACGTTGTGCCGTCGTCGCCGACCGCCACCGTGTTGAACAACGGCACACCCTGGAACTCGGCGGTGAGCGCCTGCAGGTCGGCGATGCTCTGGATCGCCGGCATGCGGGCGTACTGCTCGATGAACTCGTCGTTGTCGATGTTGGCGTCACGGAAGGTCAGGACGTTCGTGGCGCTCCAGCCGATGCCGGGGAAGTCGATGATCGGGCCGTACTCGCTGCGCCACAGCGTGCGGGTCTCGGTGTCGATGGTGCCGTCGGGACGCAGGATCTCGATGGTGGTGTCCGATGAGGTCATCGGCACCGACTGACCGTCGACGAGGTAGGACGTCGGCGAGGCCGGATCGAGGGTGAGGTTGTAGCCCGTGAAGCGTTTGCCGGCCGACACCGTGTGCGTCCATGCGACGCCGTCGGTGAATCCGATGCCGACCCCGGGAAGTCCGAGGAGCTGCGCGCCGTAGATGTCGGCGAGTCCAGGCACCGTGAGATGGAACTCGGCGAAGCGGAGTTCTCCCTCCCACGGGAGGTGAGGGTTAGCGAGCAGCACGCCGCCGTCGTTGCCGGTGACGCGGTCGCGACCGATCGCCCAACCGTTGCTCGCCGGGCCTGTCTCGTCGCGCAGCGCATGGTCTGCGGCGGCGAACGCGTCGAGGTCGATCGTGGGCTCGACGGTCGTGGCCGGTTCGGCGCGCCGGCGCAGACTGTCCGGCTGTGGCGCCGGCGGTTGGGCAGAGCCGAGGAAGTCGATGAGTGCCGAACTGCTCGCCTGCAGGGCGATGGCGCGGGCGTACGTGTAGACCTCGACGGGTGCGATCGGGCGCACCCAGTCGGCCCCAGCGCACCAGCCCGTCAGTTCGTCGCCGCCGACGTCGTTGAAGTGGTCGTTCCAGCCAGCCGCGAACGCCTCGAACTGATCGACGACCGCTGGTGACGCGGCCTCGAAGTCGATGGCCGCGATATCCGCGATGCCGATGGCGCGCCACGCGAAGTCGGTGACGAGGTTCTCACCCTCAGGGCCCGGTCCGAACGCCGCGGAGCGGGTGCCCGTGACCTTCAGGATCTGATCGATGAGGGTGCATCCATGATCTTCGCCGCTCGCCCATCCTTGGCCGTAGGCGACGTCGCTGAGGGTGTCGCCGGAGATGTGCGGCACACCGTCGGTCGTGCGTCGGATCGTCGCCTGGTAGCGGGGCGGCACCAGCGTGGTCGTGGTCGTGGTGGTGGTGGTCGACGTCGTCGTGGTCGTGTCGGGTGATGTCGGCAGCGGGATCGATTCGGGTCCTTCTCCCGGCGAACACGCACCGACGATCAGCAATCCGACGATTGCCACCCGAGCCGTACGCACATGGCCATAGTGCCAGACCACGCTGGTGGTTTCGTAGCGAGAACTCCGACGCGCACCAGCGGTAGCCTCACCGCTGTGACGGTGATTCGAGTGGGGCTGGCTCAACTCAACCCGACCGTGGGTGACCTCGACGGGAACCTGGCCGCGATGCTCGACGCCTACGAGCGCGCCGAGGCGGCCGGCTGCGACGTGGTCGCCTTCCCCGAGCTGTCGACGACCGGGTACCCGCCGGAGGACCTGGTGTTGAAGCCCGGGTTCGTCACCGACAACCTCGAGTCGCTGTCGAAGCTCGCCGCACGAACCGGCCGGTGTGCCGCCGTGGTCGGGTTCGTCGATCACGACCGCGACCTGTACAACGCCGCGGCGGTCTGCGCCAACGGCGAGATTGTCGGCACCTACCGCAAGCGACTGCTCCCGAACACCGCCGTCTTCGACGAGGCCCGGTACTTCACGCCGGGCGACGAGTCGGATCCGCTCGAGCTGTTCGTCATCGGTGGCGTCAAGGTGGGCATCTCGATCTGCGAGGACATCTGGAGCCCGTTCGGTCCCGTCGCCGAGCAAGCGGCAGCCGGCGCGGAGCTCAGCATCAACATCAACGCCTCGCCGTTCCATGTGGGCAAGGCGGCCGAGCGGGAGCGGATGCTCGCAACTCGGGCGTCCGACTCGCACACGGCGATCGTCTACGTCAACCAGGTCGGCGGTCAGGACGAACTCGTCTTCGATGGTGGATCGGTCGTGTTCGATCACGAAGGGACGCTGCTGGCTCGGTCGTCGCAGTTCGTCGAGGACCTGATGGTCGTCGACGTGCCGGTGCCACCGGTGTACCGCAAGCGCCTGCTCGATCCGCGGGGACGCATCACGCAGGCGCTGCTCCCGACCGTCGACGTGACGCTCGAGCCGACCGTGCACGACGCCGCGGCGGTGGGGCCGATCGCGACGCCGCTCGACGCCGACCGCGAGTTGTACGACGCGCTCGTCCTGGGCACCCGCGACTACTGCACCAAGAACGGCTTCGACGACGTCGTGATCGCGCTGTCCGGTGGCATCGACTCGACCATCGTGGCGTGCATCGCGGTCGACGCACTGGGCGCCGACCACGTACACGGTGTGTCGATGCCGTCGCGCTACTCCAGCGATCACTCCAAGAGCGACGCACAGTCGCTGGCCGAGAACCTCGGCATCGACTTCCGCACGATCTCCATCGAACCGGCGTTCTCGGCCTATCTCGACATGCTCGCTCCCTCCTTCGACGGCCGTGAGCCGGGCCTGACCTACGAGAACATCCAGAGCCGGTGCCGTGGGCTGCTGCTGATGGCGCTGTCGAACGAGTTCGGCTGGATGGCATTGACCACCGGCAACAAGAGTGAGGTCGCCGTCGGCTACTTCACGATCTACGGCGATTCGGTCGGCGGGTTCGGGATCATCAAGGACGTACTGAAGACTCGTGTGTACGACCTGTGTCGCTACGTCAATCGGGCCGCTGGTCGCGAGATCGTGCCCGAGAACGTGATCACGAAGCCACCGTCGGCCGAGTTGCGCCCCGACCAGCGCGACGACCAGAGCCTGCCGCCATACGACGTGCTCGATCCGATCCTGCAGCTGTACGTCGAGGACGATCGGACGGCCGGCGAGATCATCGAGCTCGGACACGACGAGGCGATGGTGCGACGGATCACCCGGCTCGTCGACATCGCCGAGTACAAGCGACGTCAGACGCCGCCGGGAGTCCGGGTGAGTCGCAAGGCGTTCGGCAAGGATCGCCGGATGCCGATCACCAGCGGCTACCGGGGCTGAGGGTCGACTCGCCGCGATGGAGTTGGTTCGCTGATGGGTGAGGGGCATTCGCACGGCTTCGGGGTCGGTGCTGACCTCGACGAGCGCGTTCGTCCCGACGTTCGGCGAGCGATGTGGATCTCGGTCGGCGTGTGCGCACTCGTCGTCATCGTCGGACTCGTCCTGTTGTGGCCAGGTGGCGGCAGCGATCGGACGGATCCACTCGGTCTCGACGGTGAGCCCATGAGGGCGACGGTCGACTCGGTGGAGGAGGCGCCGTGTTCGTTCGATCCGCTGCTGGCCTGCAAGCAGATCGAGGTTGTCGTCGACGAGGGCGATCTCCGCGGTGATCGGTTCGTGCTCGAGCAGCCGCTCGATTCGACGATCGGCGATGGCGACGGGATACTGATCGACGTCGTCGACGTCGGAGGTGGGGTTCGCCAGGCGGTCTTCTACGACTTCCAGCGGGGCACGCCGATGCTGCTGTTGGTGATCGTGTTCGTCGCCGCGATCGTCGTGCTCGGTCGCTGGCGCGGTGTCGGAGCGCTGGCCGGTCTGGCGATGAGCCTCGTCGTGATCGTCGTGTTCGCGCTGCCGGCGCTGCTCGAGGGTTCGAACTCGGTCGCCGTTGCGCTGGTCACGGCGGGCGCCATCGCGTTCGTCGCGCTGTTCCTTGCGCATGGCCGAAACCTGGCCACCGCCACGGCGCTGCTGTCGACGTTCGCAAGCCTCGCGCTCACGGGGTTGCTCGCCTGGGTGTTCCTGGGGGCCTCGAAATTCACGGGGTTCGGCGACGAGAGCGTGGGCTTCCTCGACGCGCTGGGCTCGCAGATCGACCCACGCGGACTGTTGCTGGCCGGTGTGGTGATCGGTTCGCTCGGCGTGCTCGACGACGTCACCGTCACCCAGGTGTCGGCGGTGTGGGAGCTCAAGCGCGCTGCACCCGACGCCGGATTCGGCGAGTTGTACGGCCGAGCGCTGCGGATCGGTCGCGATCACATCTCGTCCACCGTCAACACCTTGTTCCTCGCGTACGCCGGTGCGTCGCTGCCGTTGTTGCTGCTGTTCAGTGAGGCCGAACAGGGTCTCGGCTCCGTGGCGACACGTGAAGTCGTGGCGGTCGAGATCGTTCGCGCGCTGGTGGGGTCGATCGGACTGATCGCCTCGGTACCGATCAGCACCGCGCTGGCGGCCAAGGTGCTCTCATCGAGCGACTCGTGATCGACTTCGACGACACGCTCCGGTCGCTGGTCGCCACCAATCTCGCGTCGCACGAGCGGCTCGAACTACCGCTCGACGGGCGCCGTCACGCCGCGGTGGCGATCCTGCTCGTCGATTCCGAGGCGGGCTCCGATCAGGCCGATCCGTTCGGAGCGACCATCGAGGAGCTCTCGGTGATTCCGTCGGACGTGTCGGGACTCGACGGACGCATGGCCGACGTCGCCGGTGGTGCATCGTTCGTGCTGTGTCGCCGAAGTGCGGGGCTCAACCGTCACGCATCGCAGTGGGCACTGCCCGGCGGACGGCTCGACGCCGGAGAGAGCGCTGTCGACGCAGCGCTGCGCGAGACCGACGAGGAGATCGGCCTGCGCCTCGGGCCGGACGCCGTGCTCGGCCTGCTCGACGACTACGCGACCCGATCCGGCTACGTGATCACCCCGGTCGTGGTGTGGGGCGGGACCGACGTCGAGATCGTGTCCAACCCCAGCGAGGTGCTGGCCACCTATCGCATCGGACTCCACGAACTCACGCGTCCGGATTCGCCGCGCTTCGTCTCCATCCCCGAGAGCGACCGGCCGGTCGTGCAGGTTCCGCTCGGCGGCGACCTGATCCATGCGCCGACCGGCGCGTTGCTGGTGCAGTTCCGTTGGGTGGCACTCGACGGTCGCATCAACGAGCGTGTGCACGACTTCGAGCAGCCCGTCTTCGCCTGGGGCTGACCGTCCGTCAGCGCGCGTCGGCAGCGCGTCAGCGACCGGAGTGGCCGAACCCGCCGCCGCGATCGACGCCGTCGAGCGAGTCGACGACCTGCCAGGCCACCGACTCGACGCGCTGGATCACGAGCTGTGCGATGCGGTCGCCGCGTTGCACCTCGTAGTCGGCGTCGGGATCGGTGTTGATCAGCACGACCTTGACCTCGCCGCGGTACGCCGCGTCGATCAGCCCGGGGGCGTTGACCACGCTGATGCCGTGCTTCACCGCCATGCCGCTGCGGGGCAGGACGAACCCGCCGTGCCCCATCGGGATGGCGATGGCAATCCCGGTCGGTACCAAGGCCCGCCCACCTCCGGCTGCGAGGATGGCGGACTCGCGGGCGTAGAGGTCGAGGCCCGCATCGCCATCGTGGGCGTACTCGGGCAGGGGGAGTTCGGTGTCGAGGCGGACGATCGGGACGGGAAGGATCACCCCGCCGATCGTAGGTGTTACAACACGGGTCTGACCCGTGTTGTAACTCACCGGTCGAGGACGATGATCTCCCAGTCGACGAGCGCGCTGGTGTCGCACGCGGAGGTGGTGATCACGATGCGATCGTCAGCGCCCGCGGCTTCGGGGAACGTGTCGATGTCGTCGAACGAACACCCTCCGAAGCGCTGCTCGGCGTTCCAACGAAGGTCGGACTGCCAGGTGTGGACGAGCCCTGAATTGCTGCGTTGATTGCTGGCGTTCGCCAGGGCGAATTCGGCATCGTCGCGGTCTTCGATGCGATCGAGCTCGCGTCGGATCTCGTCGTCGTAGGCCGCCATGCCGACCGACGTGTCGACCACGACGAACACTCGGCTCGTCTCCTGGAGGGAGGTGGAGACGAGGGCGTAGCCGCCGAAGACGACGACGACGATCGCCAGCCAGATCGCGAACGGCTTCACGACACCGCCAACGGCACGTCGACCATCGACAGCTCAGCCACCGGCGTTGAACAACGCAGCGATCTTGAACTCGACGTCTTCTTCACTGGCGTCGATGTTCGCAGCTTCGACGAGCGACGACACGCGACCGAGTTCGTCGAGGTCGGCTTCGAACCCGACGGTGTAGATCGGGATACGGAGCCCGGCGACCATCCGGTCGACATCGCCGAACTGCAGGCCGTTGGTCGTCTCACCGTCGGTGAGCACCACGAGGATCGTCTTGAGCTCCGGGTCGGCGGCTCGGCGATCCTCCAGCATCTTCAGGCCCAGCACGATCCCGTCGTACATGGCGGTGCCGCCGCCGGGGCTGAGGTCCTCCGCGATAGCGGCATACCGGCCCTGCTGGTTGAGGTCGAACTCGGCGATGTCGAGTCGCTTCATGGCGATGTCGTTGAACTCGACGACGCCGACCTCGGTCTCGGGCTTGATGAACTCACGCGCCGAGGCCATGGCGCTGCGGACCGACTGGATGCGGGTCCCCTCCATCGAGCCGCTCACGTCGACCACGAACACCGTGGCGACGGGGCGTCCGCCGTCCTTCTTGTCCTTCCACACGTTCTGCACGTCGATGAGGGTCGCGCCCGAGGGCGTCTCGACGGTGGGGGTGAACGGTTCCGGGTCGAACCCGAAGTCGGCTGCGCTCTCGCGGATCTCCGGTCGTCCGGCGAACTCCGCGAACAGCTCGAGCGTCTCGCTCTCGGCGGGCGTGAGGTCGCCGACGGCGTAGAGCGGGTTGTCGTGACGCACGCCGAACGGGATGAACTCGAACCCGTTCTGCAGCGAGTCGGTGTTGGAGTAGGTCTGCCACTCCAGCACGAACGTGTCGAGCGTGCCGGTGTCGTTCTCGACCGAGTCGCGCATCTGCAGCGTGGTCAAGGCAACGAAGGGCACCTGACGCTGGAACTGTTCGAACACGCTGGCGACGTCGGGCGAGGTGAGCTGGGTGGCGTCGCCCTCGGCGATCGAGTCGAGCACGGTCAAGAGGAAGTTGAGGCCCGTACTCGACGCGAACGGATCGGTGTAGCCCATCACCAGGTCGCCGGCGATCACAGCGTCGACGAGGTTCTCCGGGCTCAGTTCGCCGTAGCTCGCCCGGAGCTCGTCGGCGGTCTCGTCCTTCATCACGATGCCGGCGACGTTCTCGACGGTGACGGGACGAACCTCGGTCATCGTCTGGAACTCGGCGGCCATCTCGGTCCACAGCTCGTTCGACGGCGTGAACGCATGTGGCAGCTCCTGGCCGCGGGCGATGAACTGATAGCCGGTGCCCGAGGCGATGCTGCGCAGGTCGACGGTCGCAGGCGATCCGTCGGCGCGGGTGATGTCGGCGTCGTTGAAGGCCTCGGCGACCTCGGTCATCCAGCCGTCGGACGTGCCTGCCTCGCCGGACTTCTCGGTCGACGACCAGATCTCGATCGCGTCCGGGTCGCCCGAGTCGACGCGCAGGGGGAACTCGTCGAGCGGCGGCAGGGTTGCAGCGAGGTCGGCGCCGCTCGGCGGGGGGATCGATGCGCTGCGACCGATGGGCGCGTCGATCCAGTCGATGTCGTCGGCAAACTCGTCGAGCTGATCGCGAGCGTCGGCGGGATCGAGTGGTTCGCTCGCGCTCTCCTCGGCGATGCCGCACGACGCGGTCACGAGCGCCAGGCCGGCGGCGATGACGGTGGCGCGAACGACCAAGCGTCGCGTCATCGTGCTGCACCGTCATCGGGTCCGCTGGAGGTGATCTCTCCGATGTCGACGGTGCCTGCCGATTGGTCGTTGAGCCGAGTGGTGGC
>JBGTCW010000424.1:0-1859 GCA_041748635.1 Ilumatobacteraceae bacterium
GCGCCGGTTCCGCCGCCGCGACGCGCCAGCTCGTGCAGGAGCGTCAGGGCGAGGCGGTTCCCGCTCATCCCGATCGGGTGGCCGAGCGCGATTGCTCCACCGTTCACGTTGACGATCTCGTCGGAGATGCCCAGTTCGGCCATCGAGGCGAGGCCGACGGCGGCGAACGCCTCGTTCAGCTCGAAGAGGTCGATGTCCCCGATCGCCATGCCGGCCTTCTCGGCGGCCTGCATGACCGCTCGGCTGGGCTGGGTGAGCAGGGAGGCGTTGTCGGGCCCGGCGACCATGCCGTACGAGACGAACTCGCCGAGCGGGGTCACGCCCCGCTTGTCGGCCTCGGCCTTCGACATCACGATGACCGCCGACGCGCCGTCGGACAGCTGGGACGCGTTCGCCGCGGTGATGGTTCCGTCCTTGTCGAACGCCGGACGCATTCCCGCCAGGCTCTCGACCGTGGTGCTCGCCCGGACGCCCTCGTCGTGCTCGACCACGACGGGGTCGCCCTTGCGCTGGGGCACCGACACGGTGACGATCTCCTCGGCCAGCTTGCCCGACTCGATCGCGGCAGCGGCCCGCTGGTTCGACGCAGCGGCGAGTTCGTCCTGCTGCTCACGCGTGATCGACGTCTCGCCGGTGTAGCGCTCGGTGCCGAGGCCCATCAGACAGGAGTCGAAGGAGCACCACAGGCCGTCGGCGATGATCGCATCGCGGAGTTCGGTATTGCCGTAGCGGAAGCCGCCGCGTGCGCCGTCTGCAAGGTACGGGGCGTTCGTCATCGACTCCATGCCGCCGGCCACGACGATGTCGGCGTCGCCCATGGCCACCATCTGGTGGGCGAGGTAGATCGAGTTGAGACCGGACAGGCAGACCTTGTTGACGTTGACCGACGGCACGTTCATCGGAATTCCCGCCTTGGCGGCGGCCTGGCGCGCGGGAACCTGACCGGCTCCGGCCATCAGGACCTGGCCCATGATGACGTGATCCACCTCGTCGGGTGCGACGCCGGCGCGTGAGAGTGCCTCGGCGATCGCGATGCCACCGAGATCGGCGGCGGAGAACGAGGCGAGTGCGCCACTCATCTTCCCGATCGGGGTGCGGGCGCCGGCGATGATGTACGAACCTTGAGTCATGCGGACAAGGTAGCCGCAGCGGGCTCAGGCGAGGGTGGCGAGGAATCCCAGCAGTGCGGAGTTGAACTCCTCCGCGTGGCTGACGTTGACCCCGTGTGGTCCGCCGTCGATCGTCACGAGTGTCGAGTCGCTCAGCATCTCGTCGGTGCGCGATCCGCTGACGTCGAACGGAACGATGGCGTCGGAGGTGCCGTGCACGACGAGCGTCGGGACGTCGATCTTGGTGAGGTCCTCCCGGAAGTCGGTGCGGGCGAAGGCGTCGATGCACGCCAGAGCGGCACCGGTGTCGCCGGGAGCGGCGATGCGTCGCCATTCCTCGAGGTCGGACTGCTGGACCTTCAGGTCGCCGTCGGCGGTGTAGAAGTCCTGGGAGAACTGTTCGTAGAAGCCGTCGCGGTCGTTCTCGAACGCCGCCTTCATCTCGTCGACGTCGGAGTCGGACAGTCCGCCCTGCGGGTTGTCCTCGGTGTTGAGCAGGAACGGCGGCACCGCCGAGGCGAACACCGCTCCGGCCAACTTCTCGGTACCGAACCGACCGATGTACCGCGCGACTTCGCCGCCGCCCATCGAGAATCCGACGATCACCGCATCGCTGAGTTCGAGCTCATCGATGATCGCAGCGAGGTCACCGGCCATCGTCTCGTAGTCGTAGCCGCCGTTGGGCTTGTCGGATGCGCCGAACCCTCGCCGGTCGTAGGAGACCACGCGATGGCCGGCGTCGCGCAGCGC
>JBGTCW010000425.1:0-3515 GCA_041748635.1 Ilumatobacteraceae bacterium
CGACGGCATGCTCGACAGGATGATGGAGCAGGCCCGTCAAGAGGCCGATGGTGACCTGACGCCCTTGGAGGAGCGCCTCGAGAAGGAGGAGTTCGAGGATCGCATCGAGAAGTTCAAGGGCGAGATCGAGGCCGAGATCCGCCGCCGGTTGGTCGCCGACCGAGGGGCCGAGGCGATGGCCAAGACGTTACGCAAGCCGTTGCCCGAGGACGTCGAGTTCATGCACGCCTCGCGTGACGAGATGCAGGCGCTCAAGAAGTCGCTGTACCCGCTGACCCGCAAGCTCGCTGCCCGGTTGGCTCGTAAGCGACGCCACGGTCGCAAGGGTCCGCTCGACTTCCGCAACACGGTGCGTCACTCGCTCAGCTACGGCGGCGTGCCGGCCGAACCCAAGTTCAAGTACCCGCGCCCCGCCAAGCCCGAGCTGATCGTGATCGCTGACATCTCCGGTTCGGTGGCGGCGTTCGCCCGGTTCACACTGATGCTCGTGTACGCGATCCAGAACCAGTTCTCGAAGGTGCGCTCGTTCGTGTTCATCGACGGCATCGACGAGGTCACCGACTACTTCCGTGCCACCGAGGACATCGCCGAGGCGATCCATCGGGTGAACACCGAAGCCGACGTGGTCTGGGTCGACGGGCATTCCGACTACGGCCACGCCTTCGAGGTGTTCTGGGAGCGCTACGGCAAGGACATCAATCCGAAGTCGACCGTGCTGCTGCTCGGCGATGCCCGCAACAACTACCACGCCAGCCAGGCCTGGGTCGTCAAGGAGATCGCCCAGAAGGCCCGTCACGTGTACTGGCTGAACCCCGAGCCGCGCAGCTACTGGAACACCGGCGACTCGATCGTCGGCGAGTACGGCACACACACCGACGGTGTCTACGAGTGTCGCAACCTGCGCCAGCTCGAAGCGTTCGTCGAGAAGCTCGCCTGAGCACCGATGTAACGGTTGGTGTCTGACACCAATCGTTACATCTACGAGCGTTGGTAGTTCGGGGCTTCCTTGGTGATGGTGACGTCGTGGGGATGCGACTCGTCGCGGCCTGCGGTGGTGACACGCATCAGCCGTGCGCCGCGCAGCGCGTCGAGGGTGGCCGCTCCGGCGTAGCCCATGCCCGAGCGGAGGCCACCGACGAGTTGGTAGGTCACCTCGCCGAGCGGGCCGGCGTAGGGCACTCGTCCCTCGATGCCTTCGGGAACGAGCTTGTTCGAACCGGCGCCGACCGCCGTGGAGCCACCCGACGACTGGCCGGTGGCGTAGCGGTCCTGGCTGTCGCCGGTCATCGCCCCCATCGATCCCATGCCGCGGTAGCTCTTGTAGCGTCGCCCTTCGAAGAGTTCCATGTCGCCGGGGCTCTCCTCTGTGCCGGCGAGTAGCGAGCCGAGCATCACCGTCGACGCCCCGGCCACGATCGCCTTGACGATGTCGCCCGAGTACGTGATGCCACCGTCGGCGATCACGGGGATCCCGAGTTCGCGGGCGCGCTTGGCGCTGAACCAGATCGCCGACAACTGCGGCATGCCCGCTCCCGACACGACCCGCGTGGTGCAGATCGAGCCGGCTCCCACGCCGACCTTGATCGCGTCGGCACCCGCGGTGACGAGCGCCTCGACGCCGTCCTCGGTGACAACGTTGCCGGCGGTGACGGCGAGGTCCGGCCACGAACCCTTTATGCGTTGGATCGCCTTGACGACGTTGGCCGAGTGTCCGTGGGCAGTGTCGATCGACACGGCATCGACGCCCATGTCGACCAGCGCTTCGACACGTTCTTCGAGGTCCGCCCCGACGCCGACCGCAGCAGCGCAGCGCAGACGGCCACCCGAATCACGTGAAGCGTTCGGGAAGTCGAGGCGCTTCTGGATGTCCTTGACGGTGATGAGCCCGGCGAGGCGTCCGTCGGCGTCGACGAGCGGCAACTTCTCGATGCGGTGCTGCTGGAGGATCGCCTTGGCCTGATCGAGCGACGTGCCGACCTCGGCGGTGACGAGACCGTCGGCCGTCATGAACTCGGTGATCGGGCGTTCGAAATCGGAGCCCTCGCAGAAGCGGATGTCGCGGTTGGTGAGGATGCCCACCAGGCGCCCGTCGGGGTCGGTGATCGGTACGCCCGAGAACTTGAACTGGTGCATCAGGTCCTCGGCGTCCTGCAGCAGTGCCGTCGGCGGCAAGGTGACCGGATCGGTGATCATCCCCGACTGCGAACGCTTGACCTTCTGGACCTCCGCGGCCTGATCGGCGACCGACATGTTGCGGTGGATCACGCCGAGGCCGCCGTGGCGGGCCATGGCCACGGCCATCCGGCCCTCGGTGACCTTGTCCATCGCCGCCGACACGAGCGGCACCGCCAGCTCGATGTCACGGGCGAACTGTGCGCTCGTGTCGACCGCATCGGGCAGCGTCTCGGAGTACCCGGGCACGACCACCACGTCATCGAAGGTCAGCGCTTCGAAGCGGTCGAAGAAGTCGTCGTTGGGATTCGTGCGGGTCATGCGGAGACCTCCGTGGGTGCGGGAGTGGTGGAGCAGAGTTCGCTCAGTGCGTCGACGAGCAGGCGGTGCTCGGTCTGGTGGACGAGGTGAGCGAAGACGTCGAAGCCGGCTTCGACGTCGATGGGCACGGTCGCCGTGGCGATCACCGGCCCGTCGTCGACACCCTCGTCGGGGACGAGGTGGACCATCACGCCGGTCTGGGTCCGGTGTCCGCCGACTGCTTCGTCCCACGCTCGCTCGATGGCTGCCGTGCCAGGCAGGTCCCCGGGCAGGGCCGGGTGCAGGTTGACCACCCGATGCGGGAACCAGCCGAGAAAGCTCATCGTGAGGATGCGCATCCAACCGGCGAGCACGACGAGGTCGGGGTCGAAACCGGCCACCACATCGGCGAGGCGGGCGTCGTAGTCGGAGCGTTCCTCGCCGGGATGAACCCCGACGTGGACCGCCGGAACACCGGCGGCGTCGGCGCGCTGCAGCGCGAACACGTCGGGCTTGTTCGACACGACGGCCACCACCTCGGCGGCGAGGCGCTCGTCGGCACAGGCATCGATGATCGCCTGCAGATTCGAGCCAGACCCGGACACCAGCACCACCAGTCGCTTGCGGCGAGCGGCGGCGGACTCCATGCGTCGACCTTACCGAGCCGCCCGTCGGGACTCCGGCCGCCTGAACGAAAAGTGTGCGTTGTGAGCGGTGTGCGGCACATGTGCGTGCATCGCTCACAATGGGCGGGGTGGTGTCAGGTGAGGTGGACCTGGCCGGTGCCCGCGACGAGTTCGCCGATCACCCAGGTGGGTTCGTCGACGAGGCCGTGGAGCGTCGCCACGTCGTCCGACGCGCAGACGATCACCATGCCGATGCCCATGTTGAGTGTGCGATACCGCTCGTCGGTCGACATCGACGGCGTCAACTCCTCCACGAGCCGGAACAGCGGTGACACGGGCCACGACCCGAGCCGGATCTGCGCGTCGACGCCGTCGGGCAACACCCGTGGGAGGTTCTCGGGCAGGCCGCCGCCGGTG
>JBGTCW010000426.1:0-2201 GCA_041748635.1 Ilumatobacteraceae bacterium
CGATAGCTCCACGCTGGCCGCACGACGTACAGCAGCCACGACAGCTGGTAGTAGCCGAACGCAAGAATCTGAGGGATCACGCGACTGCGCAGCACGCCGCGGCGCTGACCGGCGGTCAGCTCTTCCATGATGAGCAGATGCCACTGCTCGTTGTCCTGTTCCCACCGCGCCGTGCGCACCCGGTCGAACACCTCCCTGGCGAATCCGGGTTGGCTGGCCGTGTGCGTCACGGCCACGTAGGCGACGTTCTCCCATGCCTGATACGGCACACGCGCGACGAGTTCGAGCACCCTGAATTTCTCCAGCGAGCGCTCGCTCCCGTACAGCACATCCATGGTGCGGAACAGCGCCTTCGCCGCGAACGAGGCGCGGCGTCTGGGGCTCGCAAGTGTCTCCGCCTGCGCAGCGGCGAGGGCGTCGTGGTCGAGACGCTCGATCGGGCCGAACGGGGGACGTGCGCCGATCGCCTCGGTGATCGGCCCAGTGTTCTCGCTCATGGCTGCACGCTCACGGTGGCGACCTCTCTGCTGACGGCTGACCTCCACGGTAGCGATGAGCGAACCGGCCGCATACGCGCCCTTTCGCTCATCGCTCGCGGTGGTCGGTCGGCGGTCGGCCGGAAGCTGCTCAGGCCGTCGAACGGCTGCGTCCGGCGAACCCGGCAATGGCACCGGCGATCAGCAACACCACCGCGATGATCAGTGCCCAGGCGGCTGCCTCGACGAGGAGCCCGATACCACCGAAGATGAGGGCCAGCAGGAGGAGGACGATGAGGAGAGTCATGATGCAATTCCTTTCGAGGATGTCGGGCGAGCCACACGGCCCGTCCGTACGCCATGGTGCCCGGCGAATGCACCGCCGAAACATCGCGCGTCGTGACCTCGCGGGCGAGTGACCGGCCGGCTACTTGAGCAGTGGGTCGCGCGGCAGGCCGAGGATCCGTTCGCCGATCTGGTTGCGCTTGATCTCCGAGGTGCCGCCAGCGATCGACATGCCGCGATGCATGAGCACGAGCAGGTTGCTCATCGCGGCCGGGCCGTCCATGAACAGTGAGTCGGGCCCGTTCAACTCGGTCAGGATCGCAGCGGCCTCGTGTCCGATCTCGGACAGCACCAACTTGGTCATCGCTCCTTCGGGCCCCGGCTCGCCACCTGCGACGGCTCGATTGGCGCTTCGCAGGTTGAGCAACCCCATCGCCTGGTGTTGGGCGACGTAACGCCCCACTCGCGCCGCACCACCGTCGAGGCGTTCGGGGTGAGCGTCGAACGGGGGAATCAGCGCGGCACCCGGCATGGTCAGCCCACCCTGTCCCCCTCCGATACTGACGCTCTCGTTGCCGAGGGTGGCGCGGGCGACGGTCCAACCGCCGTCGACCGGCCCGACCACGTCGTCGTCGGGCACCAACACGTCATCGAAGAAGACCTCGTTGAACTCCGAGTTGCCCGACGTCATCTTCAACGGACGCACCTCGACACCGTCGGCATGCATGTCGATCGCCATCATCGTGATGCCGTCGTGCTTGGGCACGTCGGGGTTCGTGCGCACGGTGGCGAACCCCATCCCGGCGACGTGCGCGCCGCTGGTCCAGACCTTCTGCCCGTTGACGAGCCAGCCACCGTCGACCCGGGTGGCCTTGGTCTTGACGCCCGCTGCGTCGGATCCGGCGTCGGGTTCGCTGAACAGCTGACACCAGATCACTTCCTGGTTCAGCGCCGGTCGCACCCACCGATCACTCTGGTCCTGCGTGGCGTACTGGATGATCGTGAGGATGTTCCAGGCGGTGATCCCGTAGCCCGGGCGGGCGATGCCCGCGTCGGCGAACTCCTGCTCGATGACGAGCTGCTCGACGGCGCCGGCCGATCGACCGTGCGGCCTCGGCCAGTGCGGCATCACGTAGCCAGTGTCGATCAGACGGGTCCGCTGCTCGTCCGGTGTGAGGTCGCGGATGCTCTGTGCGAACACTTGCACTTCGGTGCGGATCGCCTCGGCCTCGGGCGGCAGCTCGACCGCCTTCTCGCGCACGATGCCCCGCCGGGTCAGCTCGGTCAGGTCCGCTGCGGCCTCGGTCGGTGCCAGATAGTGCAAGAGCGTCGTCGCGCGTCGCATGTAGAGGTGGGCGTCGTGCTCCCAGGTGATCGCGATCCCGCCGTGCACCTGCGTGCTGAGATTGGCGCAGAGATCGGCGGCCGGCGCAGCGAGCG
>JBGTCW010000427.1:0-1871 GCA_041748635.1 Ilumatobacteraceae bacterium
CTCGCCGCCGAGCGACGTCGCGATCTCCAGCCGCTCGTCGCCCGCCTCGCCCGCCTGGCGATTTTCGAAGGGGCCAGCGATGCTGCGCTCGAGCGGATCGCTCTCGACGTCGTGCCCGTCGAGGCAGCGGCGCACACGACGATCATCCGCGAGGGCGACGCTCCCGACGATCTCTACATCGCGTTGAGCGGCACGCTGTCGGTGAGCGTCGGTGGACGCACCGTTGCCACTCTCGGCGCCGACGACTGGTTCGGTGAGATCGGGCTCGTCGACCAGCGACCACGCACGGCCACGGTGAGCGTCGTCGACGCAGCGACGCTGTGGAGGATTCCGGGTGCGAGCTTCCTGGCTGCTCTGGAGAGCGCTGGGTCGGCGCCATCGGCGTTGCTCGACGGAATCGCCGATCGTCTCTCCGCCCACCGGTAGAGCACTGGCAGCATGTGCCGCGGCGATCCCCTGACGCCGACTGCTTCGCGAGTTCTCCCGTGAGTGTGCGAGGGGTTCACGTCGGCGGGCGCGTGGTGGCTACTGTCGGGCTGCCGCGCATCGGGGGTGCGCATCGCCGGACGGGAGGGGGAACGTGACCATCGCAGCGACATTGATCGAACACCTCGCGTCCTCGGCGCGCCCCGTGTCGCTCGCCGACGGTGACGTGCTCGTGGAACAGGGCGACGTCGCCGACAACGTCTACGTGATCGAGTCGGGCACGGTGGCCGCATCGAAGTCGACGCCGCAGGGCGAGGTCGTCGTCGGCACCGTCGGCGCAGGTCAGGTGATCGGTGAGGTGACCGTGGTCGCGGGCGGGCGGCGCACGGCGACGCTGCGGGCGCTCGGCCCGGTCGAGGTGTTGGAGATCGATCGCTCCGACTTCGAGACGTGGCTCAACAGCAATCCCGAGATGGCCGACCGGGTGTCCGACGAGGCCAGAGAGCGCGTCGATCGCACGAACGTCGCGACGATGGTGGCCGACCTGGTCGGAAACTCCGAGCGAGCGCTAGTGCAGGAGATCGTCGACCGGGTCGACTGGCGCCGACTCGAAGCGGGTGAGGTGCTGTTCCGGCAGGGAGATGTGGCCGACGCCGCGTACTTCATCGTCGGTGGCCGCGTGTCGGTGCACATCACCGCCGACGGCGAGGAGCGCCTCGTGGCCGAACTCGGCCGCGGTGAGGTGGTGGGCGAACTGGGTCTGCTCGACCAGGCGCCGCGCTCGGCGACGATCCGGGCGGTTCGCGACACGACGCTCGCCTCGTTCTCGACAGCGACGTTCGAGGAGCTGGTCACCACCTCGCCGTCGATGATGCTCAACGTCACGCGGCGGATCCTCAGCCGCATGCGCAGCCCGTCGCAGCGCAAGTTCGACCGTGCCTCCTCACTGACGGTCGCGGTCACCGCGCAGTGCGACGCCGACGCGCTCGTTGCCGAGATGGTGCGCGAGATCGCCCGTTTCGGCAGCGCCAAGCATCTCTCGAGCGATCGCGTCGATCGAGTCCTCAACCGGACCGCGATCTCGCAGGCGGCCACCGACAACGTCGGCGTGCCGCGGCTCGCCGAGTTCATGCACGAAGCCGACGTCGGCAACGACCACGTCGTGCTGCAGACCGACTCCGACTTCACGGCGTGGACACGCCGGGCGCTGCGCCAGGCCGACCGCGTGGTGGTGGTGTGCTCGCCCAATCCTGATGCCGCCGAGCGCGCGTTGATCTCGCAGATCTTCGCCACGATCGACGACGCCAGCCACGTGGCGCGCATGTTGGCGGTGCTGCACCCGGCGTCGACCGACCGACCCCGGCGCACCGGCCAACTGATGGAGCTCACGCGCGCGGAGCACGTCGTGCACCTCCGACGGGGATCGTCGAGCGACATCGCCCGCC
>JBGTCW010000428.1:0-1926 GCA_041748635.1 Ilumatobacteraceae bacterium
CGCCACCGAACACCGATGGCAGGGGTCCCTCGGCTCCGAACGCGACGTCGGGGTTCGTCGCGGTGATCACGAAGTCGACGCCGTCGGCCGGGTCGAAGATGCTGGCCATCGCCTCGTTGACCTCGGTCCGGCGCCGCTCGATCCGCGCCCTCGAGGTGGCGTCGTACTTGCCCGCCGTTGCCTCGAGCCCGAAGCGCATCTCCGGTGTCAGGTCGTCGGCACAGTCAGGCCACTTGTCGCCGAGTTGCGCCGCGATCGAGATCATTCCCGAGATCGACCACGCACCACCCATCCGTGGCACGTGGGTGTCGACCCCGTCCACCCGACGCAGTCCGCAGTCGGCGACCAGCGCCGTCGCCGCCTCGTCGAGCAGCTCCCACATGATCGGCGACACCACCGCTCCACCCCAGTCGTCCACGATTGCGACGCGCATGCCACGCAGCTCGTCGAGATGGGTGCCCAACACGGCCTCCCACCCTTCGACTCGCGGCAGGCTCAGCGGATCACGAGCGTCGTGACCGTTGGTCACGTCGAACCAGCGGGCCGTGTCGCGGACCGATCGTGCCATGCACCCGGTCGACACGGTGAGGTTGCCATACTCGGCGTGCGGGCCGCGCGGGATGCGACCGAACGTCCCCTTGAGGCCGACGAGGCCGGTGAATCCGGCGGGAATGCGGATCGAGCCGCCACCGTCGCCGCCCGTGGCGATGGGGTAGATCCCACCGGCCACTGCAGCAGCGGAGCCGCCGGACGATCCGCCCGGTGTCGTGTCGTGCTGCCACGGGTTGTGCGTGGCGCCGTGGAGCTTGGTGCGGGTGAGGTTCACGCCGCCGAACTCGCTCGCCGTCGTCTGACCGGCGAGGACCGCACCGCCCAACGCAACGATTCGCTGCACCATCGTGGCGGTGTGGGATGCGATGCCGTCGCGCAGCGGTATCGAGGCTTCGGTGTCGGGCCATCCCTCGACGGGCGTCAGTTCCTTCACCCCGATCGGCACGCCGCCGAACGGCAACGTGACGTCGGCAGCGCCTGCGGACGCGCGTGCCGCCTCGCGATCCTCGAAACACACGGCGTTCAGATCACTGGCGTCGACGGCCGCGAACACCGCCTCCAGTTCCTCGACCGGCGAACGCTCGCCTGAGCGGAACGCCTCCACCAGTCCGACCGCGTCACCCTGCCATGTGTCAGAACTCATGGGGCCGGACTGTACGGCCCGCCTACGATCGGCGTCGCCATGGACTCACGAACGTTCCTCGGACTCGAACCGACCCACAACCCGTTTCGCTGGAAGCTGCCGGTCACTGACGGCATCTCGACGATGGGGAACTTCCTGTTCGGCGGCTCGGGACTCGGTGCCGCCATCTCGGCGATGGAAGGAACGTCGGGTCGTCAGTGCGTGTGGGCGACAGCGCAGTACCTGTCGTACGCGAAACCCGGCGAGGTCGTCGACATCGACGTGACGATTGCCGTGGCCGGCCACCAGATCACGCAGGCTCGGGCGGTCTGCCACGTCGCCGATCGAGAGATCCTCACCGTCAACGCGGCGCTCGGCGACCGTGACATCGAGGCGTCGGGCCAGTGGGAACAGATGCCCGCCGATGTGCCACCGCCAGCGGAATGCAAGGAGCGGAGGCACTTCTCGGAGATGTCCGGTTCGATCAACGACCGGCTCGAGGAGCGCATGGTGAAGGCCCGCCCGTTCGAGCGCCTCGACGGCAGCGAGCAGGGCGACGGCCAGACGATGCTGTGGGCACGCCTTCCCGACGTGATCACGGGCGTCGATGCCACCACGCTGGCAATCCTGGGCGATTTCGTGCCGATGGGCATCGGTCAAGCGCTCGGAGCGCGAGCCGGCGGCAACAGCCTCGACAACACGTTGCGGGTCTGTCGGGTGGTGCCGACCGAGTGGGTGCTGATGGACATCCG
>JBGTCW010000429.1:0-1858 GCA_041748635.1 Ilumatobacteraceae bacterium
GCATCTGCTCATCATGGAAGAGCTGACCGCCGGTCAGCGCCGCGGCGTGCTGCGCAGTCGCGTGATCCCTCAGATTCTTGCGTTCGGCTACTACCAGCTGTCGTGGCTGCTGTACGTCGTGCGGCCAGCGTGGAGCTATCGATTGAACGCCGACTTCGAGGATCACGCCGAGCACGAGTACGCCATGCTCGTGAACGAGCATCCCGAGTGGGAGACGACCCCGTACGAGGGCGAGTTCACCGAGGACTTCGGCGCCTACGACAGCCTGGCCGACCTGATCCGTCAGATCGGCTACGACGAGCGCCTCCACAAGATAGAGAGCGAGCAGAACATCCGCACCCCGCGCTTCCGTAAGCAGAAGGGATGACCATGAAGATTGGCCGGTCGATGACCGAGGTGGTCGGCGGGACCCCCGTGGTGCAGTTGCGCAAGGTGGTGCCCGAAGGCGCGGCCGAGGTGTTCGTCAAGCTGGAGTGGTTCAACCCGACGGGGTCGTACAAGGACCGCATGGCGTTGGCCATGATCGAGGAGGCCGAACGGCGCGGCGACCTGCGCGCCGGCATGACCGTGCTCGAGTACACCGCAGGCAGCACGGGGTCGTCGTTGGCATACGTGTGTGCCGCCAAGGGCTACCGCTTCAAGGTCGTCACGTCCGACGCGTTCGCTCCGGAGAAGTTGGCGACGATGGCAGCGCTGGGAGCCGAACTCACGATCGTGCCGAGCGTCGGCGGCAAGATCACGCCGGACCTCACGCCGCGGATGATCGAGACCGCTCGCGAGCTCGCCGCCGACCCCGACGTGTACTGGACCGATCAGCTGAACAACACCGACTCGCTCGTGGGCTATCACCAGGTCGGGGTGGAACTCCTGGAGCAGATGGGACGACCGATCGACGCCTTCTGTTGCGCTGTCGGTACGAGCGGGATGGCGACCGGCGTGAAGAACGCGTTCGAAGCGGCTGGCAGTTCGGCGCGGGTGGTGATCTTCGAGCCCGACTCGAGCCCGGTCATTACCACCGGTCAACCGGGGGTGAACTCGATCGAGGGCATCGGGATCGGCATCGTCCCACCACTGCTCGACCTCGATCGTTTCGACGAGGTACGCGCTGTTTCGGAGCCAGGGGCCTTCGCGATGGCCCGGCGTCTCGCAGCGGAGGAAGGCCTGCTCGCAGGCGCCTCGACCGGGCTCAACGTCACGGGAGCGATCGAACTGGCCGAAGAGCTCGGACCGGGCAAGACCGTTGTCACCATTGCGTGCGACACCGGCCTCAAGTATCTCGCCGGCGATCTGTACCGCTGACGGCGGGGCGATCGGTTGATCGCCCCGCCACCGGCGTCTATGTGTGCCGTCGACGATGTTCTCGTCGCGCAGACCGCGCCGCACGCGACATGCGTGCGATGTGCGCCTGGTGCTCCAGCCTGGCGCGTCGGTCGGCGGCGTACTGGCGGCACAGTTCGGGATGGGTTGACGGGTACATGATTGTTTCCTCTTCTTGGTGGTGTGGTGGGGTGGGTGGATGCGCACGGGAACGGCGACGCCGGCATGCGGCGCGCAAGGTCGACACACGGCGTCCGCGCTGGTCGACCGGCGGGGCGGAGTGGTCTGAGCGTCAGGCGTCAGCTGGATGAGGAACGAGCGGGCTCGTTCGAACTCAACCGGCCGTCACAACGGCGCCGACGAGGTCCGCAGTCTTGCCGCGTTCGCAGCTGATCGTGTCATCGCAGTCGGTGAACTGGATCATGTCGTGGGACCTCCTTTCGGTCGTCGTTCGGGTGTGCGGGTGCAGCGTTCCACAACGGCCGCGACGAAATCAACGAGGTTTCGCGTCTCGACGCCCAACCTGGGAGAGTCTCGACCG
>JBGTCW010000430.1:0-7539 GCA_041748635.1 Ilumatobacteraceae bacterium
ATCAAGGTGGCGTTGGCGACGATCAGCGCCGGCAGGACCGCCCATCGATGCTTGACGACGAGCACGACGGCTGCAGCGACGAACGCGGCGATGGCGTTCAGCACGAAGCTCCGACCGAGATTCTCGATCGGCACGTCGCGATAGACGCTCAGGTAGAGCTGAAGGTGGATGGCACCGCCTGCGATCGACCCGACGGCGATGGCAGCTCTGAGCATCGTGGGTCGGTTCACGGTGTCACCGTGATCGTGCCGCGCATGTACTGGTGGATGTCGCAGTAGTACGCGATCTCTCCTGGTTCGCTGAGCGTGACCGCGTACGTGTCACCCTCGGCGAGATCGGGCGATGCGAGCAGTGCGTCGGAGGTGAAGACGTTGTGCGTGACGCCTTCATTGTTCGTCCAGGTGATTGCGCTCCCGCTCGCAATCGTGATCTCAGCCGGATCGAACGCGAACTGGTCGATCGCGATGTCGACACCGGCTGACGGCTGGGCCCCGGCCGGCGTCGGCGGCGCTGGCTCGGCTCCAGGTTCGCTGCCCGAGGTCGTCGGTGTGTCGCGTCGAGCATCCGTGCCTGAGGTGGTTGCTGCCACGATGGCGAACGCGCTCGCCGCAAGCGTCACAACTGCGGCGAGTACCGCCGCTCGGGTGTTCGAGATGGCGGTCACGGCCTGCCAGCTGCGGGTGCTTCAGGATGTGGTGAGCGCACGATGCGCAGTGCCCGACAGGGGGCGTCGGGCACTGCGCAGGGATTCATGCGGCCGACTTGTCGGTCTTCTGGAACACGTCGGGGACGGGGTACTCGCCGAGCACGAACAACAGGATCGACTGATGCTGCTGGTCGACGATCTGGATCGATCCGGCGAGTTCGATGGCTTCGGGCGCCTCGAGCAACGGGATCGCAGCGAGATAGGTGTGTGATGCAACCATCTCGAGTTCCAGTGCCAGATTCGCAGCGCCCGCCACATCGCTGACCGCCGCAAACTGCTCGGCGACCACTGGTGCGAGTTCGGCGTTGGGCTCGGTGACCGCTTCGGAGCCGGCAGCCGTGATCACTCCGTTCCATGCGTCGAGGTGGGCCTGGTGATGGGCGAGGGCGGTAGCGACGAACTCGCCAACGGCGGGCGGAACCTCGCCGAGCGCTCCGCTACCGGCTGCATCAGCCGCCGATTGATAGGTGGACACGGCGAGCACTTCGAGTCCAGCGGCGAGCTGCGCGATCGCGAGATCGCCAGTGGCTTGGGACGCTGGCGACGAACCGCTCGTTACGGGTGTCGTTCCGCTCCCCAGCGTGCCGTCGCTGGCAGTCGGTCCGCTCACATCGCTCACATCGTTGCCATCGCTGCCGCACGCGGCGAGCAGGGCGGCTCCGAACACCGCTGTTCCGGTGGTGAACAGCAGCTTGCGACGGGTGACCGACGTGGTTGCGAGTTGGTCGAGTGACGAGGGTTCGTTGATGTCGATGGTCATGACACGGCTCCTGATTCGGGTGGGGCGACGGTGGCGTCGGAGAAGGACTTGAAGGGATCGGGGAAGGCGATGCTCCCCGCGGCTGCCGGGAGCGCCGCCACGTCGGTCGGAATGGCGATCAAGGCTTCGCCACCACCGTCGAGCAACGCTGCCACGGCGAGGAGCACGGCAAGGTGCTGACACTCCACACCCATGACGCTGCCCATGAGTTCCTTGGCGGCGGTGTCCTCGAACATCGTCAAACCGAACAGGTAGGTGTCGGTTGCGACGGTCTCGAGCGCAGCGGCCAGGTTCACCACATCGATTGGTGCAACCAAGGTCGGGAGGGCGTCATCGACCACCGTCTGGAACATCGGGTTCGGTTCGTCCTGTGCCGGCGCACCCATGCTCTCGGTGAGCGCCTGGAAGGCCAGTCGGTGCTCATCGTGCTGCGACATCGTGGTCTCGGCGAACGCCTTCACCGTCGCATTGCCGCTCGCGATGAACGGCAAGCCGAGCGCAGCCTCATAGGTGTTGACGGCCAGGCGTTCCAGCGATGAAGCGGTCTGCAGAATCTGGATGTCGAGCGCTTGGTCCGCGGAAGCCGGTCGGCCGACCAGCGTTGCGAGCACGCCGACGAGCGCTGCGCCGCCGGCCAGTTTCGCGCCAGTGCTGTCACGGATGTGGGCGGCAGCCTGAGCCCGACGACGATTGAACCGCTCGAGTTCATCGGGTTCAGGGCGTCGGTCTCCGGACTCACTTGCGAAGTCCCTGACGTCCGACAACGTTGCTGGCATCGTGCGCAGCGCGTCGTGGTGCAGGTCATTCGATTCAGCGAGCAACTCGCCGAGGCGGCGTTCGTCGATGGTCATCTCTTCTCCTACCTGTGCAGTCCACGAGGCAGGGGATCACGTCATCGGTGAAGAAGCGTGGGCACCGAACCGGGGGACGTTGAAGAATCAACGCGCCACCGAGGTCCGGGGAGACGCACCGCCAGCGCAGGGGCCAGCACTTCCAACGATAGCACGCGTTCGGCCACTCCGGTGGGCGCTCATCGACATCGCCCCACCCAGCTCCCTCACCTCACCCCCGCCGCACCCCCTGACAACGGGCCGGGCTGTAGCAGCCGACTCAGGATGTCTCGTGCGACGACTCGGCCGAGCTCTGCACAGTTCGGCAATCCTTGAGAGAACGGATGTCGCTCGAGGATCTGGGGCATCGCCAGGCAATACACCGTTGCTCGGCACTGGTCGCGTAGTTCCAGCTGGAAGGGCTCGAGCAACGTCGCTCGTGGGTCGCTCAACGCTGCGGTCAGGCCCGGGAACGGGAGATCGGTGAGCGGAGCCGCTGCTTGCCCTCGTGCATCGACGAGAGCGTCGAACCGAATGTCGCCATCGATCGTGTTGACGATGACGCTGCGGTCGCCCGCGTTCGAGAACGACCCGTCGGGCCCGGTCGGGATGATCTCCAGGACGCCAGCGTCGTACAAGGCCAAGACTCGTCGTACCGAGACGTGCGGAACCGCTGCGTAGCAATCAGCGAACACGGGGAGCAATGCGGAGCTGAGCCGCTGCCAGTCGTCGTCATCGAGGTGTTCGAGGATCGGTTCGAAACTCTCGTGGCCTCGCAACAGTGCGTATCGGTGATGCTGTGTCTCCTTGGCCTCGATCGATGCAACCGACTGTCGCAGTGTTTCGCGTAGCGCTCGAAGACCACCCGCGCGTTCACGATGTTCGAAGTAGGCGTCGGCGAACCCCTCGACCGTTCTTGCCTGCTCGCCGAGCGCGGCCACGTAGTCGGGATCCGCTTCCTCGAGTTCCGCCACGAGGAGCGCGAACACCCGGTCGAGCAGACCGTCGCTTCCCTGCGCGAGTTCGTTCGCGACTGCTTCAGCGCTCACGTGTCGGAGGGCCTCGTATGGATAGACGTAGTAGAAGTCCGGCTCCGGCATGATTCCTCGATGCGACAACATCGTGATCGCCAGCGACTCACGCCCTGTGTCGACGAACCAGTTCGCCTTGTCGCCGTCTTCCGCGAACGTTCCGTGCTCGTGGCCGAGCGCGACGATCACGTCGATGGCCGACAGTGACGAACCGAGCACCCCGATCGTCCCCGGTTCGAGATCGGTGATGTTCGTGTAGGGCCACGGGGACACGAGATCGGCCGATCCGATGCGAGGATTGCTCGGCCACGTGTGTCCTGTCGCCAGCACGACGTGCGTGAACGGAATCTGCGCTGTTCCGTTCTGGGTCAGCACCGACACCTCGATGTGATCACCGGCCGGCACGACGTCCTCGATCTCGCTGGCGGTGGCCACCACCACGGTGTGTCCCCCGGCGCGACCGACCTCGCACAGTCGATCGAACTCCGACTGCAGGTACTCGCCGAGCATTACCCGCGGGTAGAAGACCCGTGCGTCGATGTCGGCCCGTTCGAGATCCCACCGCTCGAGATAGGCATCGTCCTGATCGTGCAACCACGCAACGAGGGACTGCGCGACCGACGGGATCTCCTTGCTGAACGCGTTGCAGTACATGTAGTCCGCGTTGGTGCCGGCCCGGTAGGGCATCCCGCAACCAACCCGTTCCGTCGCCTCGAACACGGTGACGTGTAGCGGCGTCTCGCTCAGCACGAGGGTCTTGAGGGTGTAGGTGGCCATCGGCCCACCGCCGACGATCGCGATCCTCTCGACTGAACTCATCTCCTGCCGAGTCTCCTCACGAATGATGCACTTCGTGCAGCCGCCAACGACCGCGTTCAGAAAGTAGTGCACGCGACAGCGGCACTTGTTCGTGCTCGGCTCGAGCGCTGTTGTCGGGCGGAGTCGTCCGTCGCCCGACTGCTAGCGTCCGCCCCTTGCCGGCTCGGGGAGATGGTGTGAAACCGTTGGTGTTCGTGATGACCGACGTGGTCGGGTCGACCGCGTTGTGGGAGTTGCACGGCGATTCGATGCGAGCCGCTCTCGAGGTGCACGACAGCCTGGTGCACGGCGCGATGCGCTCCGCAGGTGGCCGCGTGTTCAAACACACCGGCGACGGGATGATCGCGGTGTTCGACGAGGCCGACCAGGCTGTCGCTGGCGCCGTGCGCTCCGTCGAGGCGTTGACCACCGGCGAGTGGGGCGACACGGGACCCCTGCATGTTCGGGTCTCGGTGCATGCTGGATCGGCGTCAGAGCGCGACGGCGACTTCTTCGGTCCGACCGTGAACCAGGTCGCACGAATCAACGGGATCGGCCACCGAGGCCAGGTGTTGGTGTCTGACGTTGCGCGTCAGTTGATGCAGCGGCCCGGTGGCGTCGATCTCGGCGTGCACCAGTTACGTGACCTGTCCGAGCCGGTCAGGCTGTGGCAGTTCGATGAAGGAAAGCATCCGTCGCTGCGGACGTTGAAGCAGGCCCGCCACAACCTTCCGGTGATGGCGACCGAGTTCATCGGACGTCAGAACGAGGTCGATGAACTCCGGGCACTCATCGATCAGCACCGACTCGTCACCATCAGCGGGGTGGGCGGGTGCGGCAAGACCCGCCTCGCCATCGAAGTCGCGGCAGCGAGCGCTGACCGGTTCCCGGGAGGCGTCTGGTTCGTCGACCTCACCGCCGAACGCGACGGCAGCCACATTGCAGACCGCGCGATCAACGCACTCGGACTCGCCCAGCAATTCGGCTCCGCCGGTGGCGGAGCCATCAACGTGCTCAGTGAGGCAACTGCCGATGCTGCAACGTTGCTGGTGGTCGACAATTGTGAGCACCTCATCGATGACGTCGCCAACTTCGCGACCGCCGTCCTCTCGACAGCGGGTGCGGTCACCCTGCTCGCAACGTCGCGCGAGGCGCTCAACGTCGAGGGTGAGCGGGCGTGGCGGATTCCGAACATGCACGACTCGGCGGTCGAACTGTTCCTCGACCGTGCCGCAGCGGCGGGTGTCACCGGCCTCCACGATCACCACGATCAGATCAGGGACATCTGCGCACAACTCGACGACATCCCGCTCGCGATCGAACTCGCAGCTGCCCGCCTGACCTCGTTGTCGATCGACGAACTTTCAGAACGCCTGGACGACCGTTTCGCCCTCCTCGGCGGTGGACGAAGCAGACGGCGGCAGCGCCAGCAGACCTTGCAAGCGATGATGGACTGGAGCTATGGCCTGCTCGACGACGACGAACAGTTCGTCCTCAACCAGTTGGCAGTGTTCGTCGGCACGTTCTCGCTCTCAGGCGTGAAGGCCGTCGTCGCATCGACCACGACTCCCCTGCTGGATGTGATGAACTCGCTCGTCGAACAGTCCCTGGTCGTGGCATCGGTCGATTCGGGCAGGTATCGACTGCTCGAAACCGTCCGCCTCTACGCACTCGACCGTCTCCTCAACGCCGATCAACTCGCCGCCACCCGCGACCGGCACCTCGCCTGGATCAACGCGCTCGCGGGCGTCGAGCGAATCGCTTCCACCAGAGAGGGTGAGACGTGGGAGTTGGAAGAGCAGAAGCTCGCAGAGGTTCCCAACGCACTGGCCGCCATGGCCTGGGCCGAACAGACCAACCAGCACGACGCGCTGCTCAGTCTCTTCATCGGCGGCAGCATGTGTTGGGCGAGCACCGGGGGTCTGGTCAGGTCGTGGCTCGACCGGATACCTGAGCCTCCCGCGAGCGACCCGTATCTCCGGAGCCAATGGTTGGCCACCTCCGCCGAAATTCGAGCCGTGACCGGAGACGAGACCTCGTATCCACAGCTCTTCGAAGCTGCTGCGATGGTCGATGACCTCATCGCAGCCGAACCGTCCGTCAGGCTGACGAACCCACTGTTCTCTGCGCTGCTCTATCGCGGGATCTTTCTCGCATTGTTGTCTCCCGTCTCGGACTCACTTGCGGAGAGTGATCGTCTGAGGGCGCTCCAGGTCGAAGGTGAACCCAGACTCGCCGAGTGGATTGCGGCGTCGTTGCGGACGTTCGCCTTGATGTTCTCCGAGGACGACGCTGCGTTGACGTCGGTGATGCAGACCGAGGCCGTGGGGCGAACCATTTCGAGATACGTCGATGAACAATCGGCGACAGCGAAGGCAATGCTGCTGTCGCGCGCCGGACGGTACGACGAAGCGCTCGCGGCGGCCAGACAGTGCTTCGACTCTCAGGTGTTGGGCCAGTCGAGCAAAGTGGACTCGCTCGTCCCCGCAGCGAAATCACTTGCGGCACTCGGCCGTTACGACGAAGCGTTGGACGTCATCGAGAAGGACTTCGGCCCGATGATCAATGCTCAGCGGGCGAGACTCATGGGAGCCCAGCTCGCCGCACTCGTGCTGATCCTGCACCACCTCGACCGTCACGAACGCATCCACGAACGTGCGGGCGTCGCCTACGCCTACGGCCACAACTTGCTGGGATTCGACCAGGCCGCAAAAGCGTATTTCGGGGACATCCTCGGCGGTGTCGACGTACTTGCCGAGCTCCCGATACCCGATCCCGCCGACGTGGCTGCGGATCGGATCGCGAGCCTCATCGCCGAGCTCATCACCGAAATCCGCGACGTCATCGACCACGGGGTCCCGACTCATCGACGCGGGTGAGCTGGACGCCGAGCTTGACACCGTTCACGGTCGCTTCTATTATGCAACCATATGGTTGTAGATCACGCATTGGAGCTCAGCAACCGCGAGGTGGACCGGATCTTTCGAGCGCTGGCCGATACGACGCGACGCGACATCATTCGGCGCACGCTCGGCGGGGAGGCCTCGGTCTCGGAGCTGGCGGGCGCCTACGACATGTCGTTCGCGGCAGTCCAAAAGCACGTCGCCGTCTTGGAGGGAGCAGGCCTGGTGACCAAACATCCCCACGGTCGCGAGCGGATGGTCCGCGGCAACCTTCACGCCATCCAGCGCGCCCAGGCGCTCCTCGAGCGGTACGAGCAGATCTGGCGATCTCGCATCGATCGCCTCGACGACCTTCTCGCCGACACCGACAAGTGATCCCGAAGAATCAAGGAGAAGGAACAGCCAATGCCCATCACCTCGGTCGAGAAGGATCTCGACGCACTCACCATGACCGTCGTCGCCGACTTTGCCGCCACGCGCGAGCGATTGTGGGAGGCGTACACCGATCCCC
>JBGTCW010000431.1:0-2216 GCA_041748635.1 Ilumatobacteraceae bacterium
CCGACTTGCCCAGTTCAGCGCCGACTACACGATCCTCACCCGCCTCGGCGACAAAGAGTCGACGGCGACCGTGGTCCAGGCCGACAACAGCCGACGCTCGATCACGATCAACGACGTCCGCTTCCTCGACGGCGTCGGCACCTCCAGTACCTGCGACCTGACCACCGCCCAGTGCGAGGCGGTGATCAACGACGCTCGCGTCAGCGACGTCCAGATCACCCACGACTTCTACGGATCGAGCTTCGCGCGGCGACTGCGCGTCGACGCCGGGCGTTCGTTGTCGCCGGCACGGGGCTACACCGACACGATCGGCGGCCAGGGCGCGATCTGCGCTGACGTGCCGGTGTCGGGCGGCACGAAGGTGTACTGCGCGCTCGAGACCGGTCCGCTCGCTCGCTACGACGGCAACGACGTGGTGATCGAGATCGTCACCCTCGTCGCCACGCCCGACGAGTCCAAGTTCGCCACGAGCTGACCTTCCCCACGCCCCGTTGTGAGCGGTGCGCGCAGTCTGCGCGTGCATCGCTCACAGCACCGATGTCTGGGTCAGTCGGGGGGACCGACGACGTCGGGATCGGCGCACCAGCCCCGGACCGTCGCGGGGCCGCCGATGCCAGCAGGGCACGGCCGCCGTTCGAGCGACGCGAGCACCCGCGAGGTGTACTCGGCGGCTACTCGTGCGCCAGTGGACGTGAAGTGGACCCCATCGGTGGCGAACCAGTCGGGTCGGTCGATGGTGTAGTTGTGCCAGTCGGCGATGATGAGCTCGGGGTACGCCCCCGATCCTGCGGCCGCGCGGAGCGTCGCGTTGTTGGCGGCGAACGAGGCTGCGTTCGACGCGGCGGACGGTGACACGTAGCCGACGTTCTCGCGGTAGGTCATCCACACCACCCGATCGATGCCCGCGTTGCGCGCGGCGGCGATCACGGCGTCGATGGCGGCCGGGAAGGTGCCGGCCCAGTCGTTGTAACCCGTCCCGATGATCGCCGTCGAGTACCGGCCCGGCGTCGCCGATCGGATCTCAGCGACCGCGGTGGGCGGAACGATGAATTCCCGGCCTCGACACGACACGCCGACGAGACGCCGACACGACTGGAGCCGATGGTCGAACTCGGCGCCCTGCAGATTCCCGAGGACCCCGTACCACCGGATGCCGGCGAACGACGAGTCGCCGATGAACAACACCTCGGACTCCGCCGTCGACATGTCGTTCGACGGTGGCGGTGTGCTCGCAACGGCCGGTTCACCGGTGAACCACCCTTGCACGTCGACGAGCATGTGGGCGCCCGCGTACGAGTAGACCGCGAGGCCACGGTCGGAGACTCGGCTGATGGCGAGCGCCGCGACGGGCTGTCGCCACCGATAGTTCAGCGACGACACCTCGGGCCGGCCGGTGCCGGCGGCGAAGACGGACGCGAATCCAGCCGCTGTTGCATCGATGGCCGTGACGTTGGCGACGATTGCAGCCGCGCCCGGCGCCTCGATGCTGCGTTCGACCGTGCCCCGAGGATGTACGGGGTCGTGCGTCGAACGAGAGTCCCACGCTCGTGCCGGCACCTGCGGAACGAACAGACCCTCGGGCGACGGCAAAGCGGAGTCGCCCGTGAACCAGCCCCACACGTCGACGATGACGTCCGTTTCCATCGATCGGTGGACGACGAATCCGGCCGGCGTCACCGGCAGGAGCATCGCCGACGCTCGGGTCGTGTTGAAGCGGTCGGTGTTGACGACCGACGCGTTCGGCATCGATGTTCCGACCGGATACGCCGTGAGAAATCCGGGTTCGGCGGCGTTCACAGCGGTCACCGAGACGGCGAGGGCGGTTGCGTCCGCAGGAACGCCGACCGGCAGCGGCAATCCGATCGCCGAGGTGCCTCGCAATCCGTTCTGTCGGGTGTCGATTGCGCGCGCCGGATCGGTCACGACGAGGCGGCCGGCACCGACCTCGCCGCCGACGTCGACGAATGCTGCAGACACGTCGACGATCAGCTCCGCCGAAGCCGACACGTAGACGTCGATCGAGCCAGACGGCCCGAGCTGGACCACCGCCGAGTTCGCCACGGTGTTGCCCGGCGCGAAGTTCAGGTTCGACGCCTCGGGTCGAGCCACACCAGACGGCCACGCTGTGACGAAGCCCGCCTCGCGTGCCTCGACCGCGACGATCCCGATCGCCACGGCGCCGGCGTCGGCACCGACGCCACAGCGTCCACTGACCT
>JBGTCW010000432.1:0-1874 GCA_041748635.1 Ilumatobacteraceae bacterium
CGTCGTCGTCCCCGAGGCGACCGTCGAGGCGATCTGGGCGGCCATCGAGGCCGATCCCGACACCCAGATCGTGGTCGACATGGAGCAACTCAAGGTCGAGGTGCCGGCGGCCGGCATCGACGAGTCGTTCCCGATGGACCCCCAGACCCAGCACCGGTTCCTGAACGGGCTCGACGACGTCGGCATCACCCTCACCCACGCCACCGCCATCGACACCTACGAGTCGAACCGGCCGGGCTGGCTCCGCTGACCTCGACCTCCGCCTACGCTGTCGAGATGCCACTCACCGGCGAGTACGAACCGTCATCCAGCGACTGGGTCCGCGAACAGGTCGAGACCTACGAGGCGACGGGCGGCCGCGAAGCCAACACGCTGCGCGACACCGGCATCCCGGTGATCATCATCACGAGTCGCGGCGCGTCGAGCCGCAAGTTGCGCAAGTTCGCGTTGATGCGTGTCGAACACGACGGCGAGTATGCGCTCGTCGCGTCGATGGGCGGCGCGCCACAGAACCCGAGCTGGTACCACAACCTCGTCGCCGAGCCGCTCGTGATGATCCAGGACGGCCCAGAGCCACATGACTTCACGACGCGCATCGTCGAGGGTGACGAGCGGGCCATCTGGTGGGAGCGCTCGGTTGCAGTGTTCGCGCCGTACGCGCAGTATCAGGAGAAGACCGATCGGGTGATCCCGGTCTTCGTCGCCACCCCGATCATCGACAGCGAAGACCCCTGACGTCGCGCCGAGGTGTGCTGAACTGGACCGATGGGGAAACGCATCGAGATCGCACGGGACATCGCCGCTACGCCGGAGGCGGTCTACGACGCGATCTCCGACGTGACCCGCATGGGTGAGTGGTCCGAGGAATGCCACACGTGTGAGTGGCACGACGGCGTGACCGGCCCCGTCGTCGGCGCCGTGTTCGACGGCCACAACCGCAACGGCGAGCACGAGTGGACCACCCAGGGAACGATCGTCGCAGCCGATCCTGGGCGCGAGTTCGCGTTCGACTGCTCGATGATGGACTTCCACTACGCCACCTGGGGTTACCGGATCGAACCTACCGACGGCGGGTGCCGGGTCACCGAGTGGAGCGAGGATCTTCGCCCGGAGTCGACGCTCGAGTTCAGCGCCCAGATCTCCGGGGTGTCCGACCGTGCGGGACGCAATCGGGAGACGATCAGCGGCACGCTCGAACGCCTCGCTGCTGCCCTCGAAAAGTGACCTTGTGCGGTCGATCGCCGACAGATCGCCCCGTCCGACGCCGCACCCGTGGCGGCGCACTACCTTTGGTCGATGGATCGTCGATCGTCCCGCACTGTTCGCTCTGTCCTCGTGCTGTTTGGCGCTCTGACGCTGGCCGCCTGCGGGAGCGACGACTCGGCCGGGGGTTCCGACGACACGGAGGAGGCGGCGGCTGACGATCAGCTGCCGGATGCGACCGAGGCCAGTGCATCGACAGAAGCGTCGGGAGCGTCCGCTCCGTTGACCGGCGCCGAGATCTGTGAACGGCTGACGGTCGACTCCGTCGCCGCCGACCTCGGCCTCGACGTCACGACCGCCGAACCCGACGACACCACGACGCCACAGTGCGCCTACCTGTACGACAGCGGGAGCGGCATGTCCTCGAACCTGACGGTCGCTGCCATGCGGCCGTCTGACGTCGGCGGCGCGACGGGGGAATCGGCCTTCGACTTCGTTGTCGACATCAACCGGTCGATCGCCGGCGACGACGCCGAGGAACAGACGATCAACGCGGGCGACAATGCCATCCGTCTGTCCGGTCCGTCACTCCACCTCGGCGTCGTCCAACTCGGCGACAGCGTGTACACGCTGATCGTGCCGTCGAGCGATGCCGAGCCCGTTGCCGTCGA
>JBGTCW010000433.1:0-2438 GCA_041748635.1 Ilumatobacteraceae bacterium
CGGCGTGATGAACACCGACAACACCACCATCTCCGGCGAGACCATCGACTACGGACCCTGCGCGTTCATGGACGCCTACGACCCGGCGACCGTGTTCAGCTCCATCGATCACGGCGGCCGCTACGCCTACGGCAACCAGCCGGCGATCATCACGTGGAATCTCGCCCGTCTCGCCGAGGCGATGCTGCCACTGTTCGACGACGACGGTGATCGTGCGATCGAGATGGCGACGAGAGTGCTCGAGACGTTCCCCGTGCGATTCCAGGCAGCGTATTCGAGCGCCATGCGCACCAAGCTCGGGCTCGCAGCCGACGCGCCAGCGGGCGATGTGCTCGTCGCCGACCTGCTGGCGCTGATGCACGAGCAGCGCGTCGACTACTCGTCGTGTCTGCGCTCGTTGTCGACGGCAGTACGTGGCGACGCGGCCACGACTCGGTCGTTGTTCGCCGAGCCCGAATCGTTCGATGGGTGGAGCGAACGGTGGCTGGCGATGCTCGGCGACGATCGGCCCGCTGTCGCTGATGGGATGGATCGGATCAACCCGATCTACCTCCCGCGCAACCACGTGGTCGAGGAGGTCCTCACCGCGGCGAGCTGGGGCGACATCCAGTCGTTCGAGAAGCTCCTCGAAGCGGTCACCCACCCCTTCGACGAGCGCGAGGGGTTCGAGCGCTACGCCCAGCCCGCCCCCACCGATCAAGCCGAGACGTACCGCACCTTCTGCGGCACCTGAGCCCGACCCGCATCCCGTTTGCGGACGGACTCGGGCGGGGCGGGTCACCCGGGATCCAGCACAAACGGGGGTGGCGACGATGAGCATGGGAAGCTTGCGCTCCATGGACGCCACCGGCACGACCACAACCACCCATACGACGGTCGCGAGCGGCGTGACGCCTGAACGTCTCGACAACTTGAGGAAGTGGAACCTCGGGCTCACCGTGCTGCATGCGGTGCAGGCCGTGTTGATCGTCGTGTTGTCCGGCGACTTCGTGATCGAGATCGTCTCGACGTTCCCTGAGGGCCCGCCCGGTACACGGGTCCCCAACGCCGAGTCGATGTTCGACGTGCGCATCGGGTTCGCCATCGGGCTCTTCCTTGCCCTCGCTGCGATCGACCACCTCCTGACGGCGACTGTCTTGCGGAGCACCTACGAGACAGACCTGCGCCGCGGCATCAACCGGTTCCGATGGGTCGAATACTCGATCAGCGCAACGATCATGATCCTGCTGATCGGCTTCTACAGCGGCATCACGAACATCACCGCCGTGGTCGCCGTGATCGGCGCGAACGTGGCGATGATCCTGTTCGGCTGGATCCAAGAGCGGACGAACCCGCCCGGACGCACGACCACGACGATGATGCCGTTCTGGTTCGGCACGCTCGCCGGCATCGCCCCATGGATCGGGATCGCGATCCAGATCGTCGGCTCGGAGACCGTGCCCGGCTTCGTCTATGGCATCGTGATCGTGCAATTCGTGCTGTTCTTCAGCTTCGGCCTCAATCAGTGGCTGCAGTACCGCGGCATCGGCAAGTGGACCGACTACGTGTACGGCGAGAAGGTGTACCTGGTGTTGAGCCTCGCCGCGAAGTCTCTCCTCGCCTGGCAGATCTACTTTCCCAGCCTCGATTGAACTCCGCAATCGAGCACGGGGAGATTCTTCCTTCGAGTATGTTTTCTTCATGGCGTTGAACATCAAGGACTCCGAAGCCGACAGGTTGGCGAGGGCGCTGGCCGACGCGACCGGCGAGACCCTGACCGAGGCCGTCGCAACCGCACTGCGGGAGCGGCTCGACCGCGTGAGCGGTACCCGCAACGCACCGAGCGTCGCCGACGAGATCGAACGGATCGCTCGCCGCTGCGCAACGCTCCCGGTGCTCGACGAGCGCAGCGCCGACGAGATCCTCGGCTATGACCATCACGGTGCGCCCACCTGATGGTCATCGACACCTCTGCGGTCCTGGCCATCTTGTTCGACGAGCCCGAACGGCCGGCGCTCGCCCGGGCAATCGAAGCCGATCCACGCCGGTTGATGTCGGGTGCGTCACTGCTCGAGGCGACACTGGTGATCGAGTCGCGGCACGGCGATGCCGGGGGTCGGGAACTCGACCTGCTGGTCCACCGGGCTGCGATTGCCGTCGTTGACGTCACGGCAGGCCAGATCGAGGCGGCACGCGCTGCGTGGCGTTCCTACGGCAAGGGTCGACACCCTGCGGCATTGAACTTCGGGGACTGCTTCAGCTACGCGCTGGCGATCGAGAGTCGGGAACCACTGCTGTGCGTCGGTAACGACTTCACCGCCACCGAATTGGCCCTCGTCGACTGGGCGCGGTGAGCTTGGTCTGACGGCCGGGCGCGCGGGCCCCGAATGTTCATTTGACTGTCGGCGGGGGATGACCGAGCGTGGGGTCGTGCGAGAGGTCAGGTTGCTGGTCGTAGC
>JBGTCW010000434.1:0-6370 GCA_041748635.1 Ilumatobacteraceae bacterium
CTCGATGTCGACGCAAGCCTCGATGCGCTCGTCGTGGCAGGCGCCGAGGGCAGGTACGTCGACCCCGATGATCTCCGCGTCAGGTCGTGGTCGACGCCCGGCACGGCGATCTGCCTGCTGGTCGACCGCAGTGGATCGATGACCGGACGCCCGCTGGCGACCGCCGCCGTCGCCGCGTCCGCGGTGGCGTGGCGAAGCCCTGACGACTACTCGGTGTTGTCGTTCGGCAAGGACGTCGTCGCAGCGAAGAGTCAGGATGTGGCGAAGTCGAACGAGGGAGTGATCGACTCGGTGCTGGCCCTGCGAGGGTTCGGCACCACCGACGTCGCCGGAGCGCTCACCGCTGCAGCCGACCAGCTCGCTCGGTCGAAGGCGGGTCGCAAGATCACCGTGCTGCTTTCGGACTGTCGGGCGACGGCGCCGGGCGACGTCACCGGCGCTGCGCGACGCCTCGACGAACTCGTGATCATCGCTCCCGAGTCGGATGACGCCGAAGCTCGCGAACTGGCCGACACCGTCGGAGCGAGGTTCACCGCCGTCGCCGGGCCGGCCGACGCAGCAGCAGCGCTCGCCCGAGTGCTCGACGCCTGACTCGCGGCGTGATCGGTCACGCCGGGGTCTGACCCCGGCGTGACCGATCAGCAGGAGACGGTCTTGTCGGGGACGTACCCGAACTGGTTCTCGTCGGCTTGCACGTTCGGCAGGGTGGTCGACGGGGAGGCGTTCGTCGGTTCGGTGGGCTCGGCCGCGACCGACGTGTCGGTCGGGGCCGCTGTCGTCGTGTCGGGCAGCGTCTCGGACGCGGTGCCGGGCGGTGCGTCGATCACCTGCTCGGGGGCGTCGCCGAGGGTGGCCTCCCCACGGAACACCGCCAGGATCGCCTGCATGTTGTCGCCGTCGAGCGACGGCACGAGCACTGCAGCGCCCTGGATCGTTCGGGGATTCGCCGTGATCTGGTACGTCGTGATCTCGGTCGGGTCGACTCCCCGGAGCACACCGGCAAACTCGAGCATCCGGCGAGTGGTCAGGTCCTCGTCGGACACGATGTACTCGGAGAGCGTCTCGATGAGGCCGCCGGCGACGTCGGGGTTGTACACGCCCTTCGACAGCAGGCTCGACACGGTCCGGCGCAAGAAGTCCTGCTGGCGCGAGATGCGACCGAGATCGGACGTCGGGTCCTGCTTCCACTCCCCGCTCGGGTCGAAGTACTGCAACGAGCGCGACCGTACGTAGGCCAGTGCGTGGTCGCCGTCGAAGGTGAAGCACCCGGCGGCGGTCACGTTGAGGCCGGTCTTCGGATCGCGGACGGGCCCGTCGAACGGCACGGCGACCCCGCCGGCCGCGTCGACGAGCGTGCGGAACGCACAGAAGTCGACCTGGACGAAGTGATCGGTGTTGACCCCGAAGTTCTGGAAGATGGTGTCGATCAGTTGCTGGGGGTTGTCGCGCTGGTAGGCCCCGTTGATGCGATCCGACCGAGACGTGCCAGCGATGTCGACGAACAGGTCGCGGGGGAACGACAACACGGCAACCTGGGAGGTGCTCGGGTTGACCCGCCACATCATGATCGTGTCGCTGCGCTCGCCGAAGTTCGTACGGTCGCCGAAGGCAGGCGCGTACGGCGAGTCGGGGTCGACGCACGAGTTGTTGTCGGCGCCCGTGATGAGGAAGTTCTTGGCCCCCGGTTCCGCTGGCGGGAAGGTCTCGGGTGGGGCGATCGCCTCGTCGCTCGTCTCGCCTTCGCCGTCGGATTCCGCCGACGGTCCCGGGACCGTGGTGACGGCGGCCGGGTCGATGATCGCCGGGGCGATGTTGCGATCCTCGATGACGCGCTGGCCGGCGTACAACGCGCCCGCAGCGCCGAACGCGCCGAGTGCCAGTGCGAACACGGCAACCACGGTGAGACGCTGCGGCCACGTACGCGGGATCTTCTTCGCTGATGCCGGCGCGCCCGTCAGCGTCGACGGTGGCGGGGGTGGGGGTGACGCAACCGGATCGTCGAGCGCAGCCGGTTCATCGGGCTCGATCGGATCGGACATGACCTGCGACGTTACCCCCGGGGGGACAGCCGTCGGCGTCGGTCGGACGACGCGTGGCGAGCGTCACTCCTCGTCGGCCAGCGTGACCGTCGTGGCCAACGTTTCGCCGGCGACGAGCTGGAGATCACGAATCGAACCAGCGTCGATCAGGTCGGCGCGGCCGGCATCGATCGCAGCATGCAGGTGGTCGGGGGCGGTGACGACGAGTGTCTCCACGACGGCTCGTTGACTGCGCTTCGCCTCGGTCTTCGCGCGGCGCACCTGAGCGAGCACCTCGATGGTGACATCGGCGAGCGTCGGATCACCGAAGGGCGCTGTGGCACTGCCCGACGGCGTCGGCCACGAGGCGAGATGGACGCTCGTCGAGTTCCACCAACTCCACGATTCCTCGGCGGCGAACGGGAGGATGGGAGCCAGCAACCGCTGGAGCGCGCTCAGCGCCTCGCGTAGCGCCCGTTTTGCCGAGTCCGCGCCCTCGGGTCGCTCGTCGTCGTAGGTGCGCCCCTTGACCAACTCGACGTAGTTGTCGCAGAACCACCAGAAGAACGCCTCGGTTCGCTCGAGCGCCCGGGCGTAGTCGAACGCATCGAACGCGGCGGTCGCGTCGTCGATCACGCCGTCGAGCTTGGCGAGCATCGATCGGTCAATCGGTTCGGTCACGGCGTCGTCGAGCGACTGGTCACCCGATGGTGCGCCGAACTGCAGGACGAACTTGGTGACGTTGAGCAGCTTGTTGGCGAGCTTGCGCCCCACCTTCATCTGATCGTCGGAGTTGATTGTGTCGACGCCGGGTCGACCCGACGCGGCCCAGTAACGGACCGCATCGGTGCCGAACTGTTCGAGCAATCCTTCGGGCGTTTGCGCGTTCCCTGAGGACTTGCCCATCTTCTTGCGGTCTGGGTCGAGGATCCAGCCGGAGAGCGCGGCGTGGGCCCAGGGGGCCACACCGAACTCGTGGTGACTGCGCGTCATCGTTGCGAACAGCCAGGTACGGATGATGTCGTGTCCCTGCGGGCGCATGTCGAAGGGGAAGACCCGCTCGAAGCGGTCGGCGCCTTCCTCCTCCCACAGCCCGGCGATTTCCGGCGTGAGCGACGACGTCGCCCAGGTGTCGAAGATGTCGGGATCGCCCGCGAAACCGCCGGGCTGGTCGCGCTGGTCGGCGGTGAACCCGGCAGGGACATCGGTGGACGGGTCGATCGGGAGGTCGGCTTCGTCGGGCAGGAGTGGGTTGTCGTAGATCGGATCGCCTGCGTCGTCGAGGCGGTACCACACCGGGATCGGCACACCGAAGAACCGCTGCCGCGACACCAGCCAGTCGCTGTTGAGCCCCTCGACCCAGTTCTCGTAGCGGTGACGCATGTGGTCGGGATGCCAGGTGACCTCGTTGCCTCTGGCCACGAGCGCAGCACGGAGGTCGCTGTCCTTGCCACCGTTGCGGATGTACCACTGGCGTGACGTGACGACTTCGAGCGGGCGATCACCCTTCTCGTAGAACTTCACGTCGTGTTCGATCTTGCGAGGTTCGCCGATCAGGTCGCCGGACTCGACGAGTTGCTCGACGACGATCTTCTGCGCCTGGTTCGGGTACTTCCCGACGATCCGCTCGTACGCCGTTGCGTCGACGCCGGCCGGCACCTCGGGCAGTATCCGGCCATCACGCCCGATGATGACGCGCAGGTCGAGCGACAGCTCGCGCCACCAGGTGACGTCGGTGGTGTCGCCGAACGTGCAGATCATCGCGATGCCGGTGCCCTTGTCGGGTTGGGCGAGTTCGTGCGCCCGGATCTCGACCTGCTGGCCGTAGAGCGGGACCGTCACGGTCGTGCCGAAGTGCGGCTTGTATCGCTCGTCGTCGGGGTGGGCGACGAGCGCCACGCAGGCGGCGAGCAGTTCGGGGCGGGTCGTCTCGATCTCGATCGGGGCCGGACCACCGGGACCGCTGTCGACCTGGGCGAAGGCGATTCGGTGGTAGGCGGCGGATCGGCTGCGGTCGACCACTTCCGCTTGGGCGACAGCCGTGCGGAAGTCGATGTCCCACAGCGTCGGCGCCTCCTGGGTGTAGGCCTCGCCGCGCGCCACGTTGCGCAGGAAGGCCCGCTGGCTGATGCGGCGCGATCGTTCGTCGATCGTGGCGTACTTGAGGTCCCAGTCGACCGAGAGCCCGAGGCGGCGGAACAGATGCTCGAAGAGCTCTTCGTCGATCTCGACGAGTTCGTCGCACAGCTCGAGGAAGTTGGGCCGCGAGATCGGGATTGCCTGGTGATCCTTCGGTGGGTCGCCGCGGAACGGAGGCTGGAAACCGTCGACGTACGGTTGGCTCGGATCGCACCGGACGCCGTAGTAGGCCTGCACGCGACGCTCCGTCGGCAGTCCGTTGTCGTCCCATCCCATCGGGTAGAAGACGGCTTTGCCCGCCATTCGCTGGAACCGGGCGATCGTGTCGGTGTGGGTGTAGCTGAACACGTGACCGACGTGCAGTGATCCACTGACCGTCGGCGGCGGTGTGTCGATGGAGAACACGCCCTCGCGGGCGACCGACGAGTCGAAGCGGTACGTGCCATCGGAGTCCCACTGGGCGGCCCAGCGTTCCTCGATGCCGTCGAGCGTCGGCTTGTCGGGGATGTTCGCCATAGGCGCCCGAGGCTACCGGTCACCTCGCGCGGCCCGTGGGTGCGTTACGGGGTCGCCCGGGCGCAGCGATCACGGCGTGGCGCCGACCACCACCCTGCCATGGTCGGATCGGGCCACGATCGTTCGGGAGGCGTTCGGGTCGCTTCTGACCTGGACGTCGGTACTCCCGTGGTTGCTGCCCACCTCGACGCGGTAGCCCTCGTCGATGTCTGGCACATCCACCCGAACGTTGCCGTGTTCGCTGATGGCTCGCACCGACTCGGCGGCCTCGCCGAGTCGGACGGTCACCCCGGCGTGCTCGCTCTCGGCGACGACCGAACGGGCGACGCCGTCGAACGTCACGCCGTCGTCCTCGGACCGGAGGTCGACGTTGCCGAACTCACCCGCGACCTCGGTACGACCGTCCTCCGATCGCACGGTGAGGTCGGTGCCGATCGGGACGATCACGTCCCAGCCGACCGAGCACCAGGTGCCGCCGAGGTTCGGACACGACGAGCCCAGAGTGAGTACATCTCCTTCGACCGATCGGGTGACCCCAGTGGCGCGAAGACCTTCACTGATGCGGGCCGTCACGGTGATCTCGGCGACGTCGTCGGATCGCACCTGGATGCGGCCGGCGTCGCCCTCGATCAGCACCTCCGACACGCCGTCGTGGGTGGTGATCTCGGTCGTTCGTTCGTGGGCGAGCACGTCGATGACCGAGAACGTGCCGAACACCAGCAAGCCGACGGCGAACAGCGAACCGATTGCCAACCAGGCGGTGCGGACACCGTCCGACGGAGGTGTGGCGGGAGGTGTGGCGGAAGGGTCGCCGGCTAGTGCAGCCGGTGAGTCGGGTGTCGGGGCGAGCAGGGTGTCGTTCATCGTGATCCTCCCGGATCTGAGTCGTCGCCGAGCCACTGCAGCACGGCGAGGACACGGCGGTGGTCGTCCGTGTCGGGGGCGAGGTCGAGCTTCAGGAAGATGTTGCCGACGTGCTTCTCGACCGCCTTGTCGCTGACGACGAGCGATCGAGCGATGGCGGGATTCGTGCGACCCTCGGCCATCAGCGAGAGCACCTCGCGCTCGCGCACGGTGAGGCGTTCGAGCGGATCGCGCCGACGAGCACGGGCGAGCAGCTGCGCAACGACTTCGGGGTCGAGCGCGGTGCCGCCTTCGCCGACTCGCCGCACGGCGCCGAGGAACTCGCCGACGTCTGCGATCCGGTCCTTCAGCAGGTAGCCGACGCCGCGACGATCGCCGCCGGCATTGCCGGCGAGGAGTTCGGACGCGTAGCGCTCCTCCACGTACTGCGACAGCACGAGGATGCCCATGCCGGGATACCGGCGGCGGATCTCGATCGCTGCCCTGAGCCCGTCATCGGAGTGATCGGGCGGCATACGCACGTCGGTCACGACGAGGTCGGGGCGATGGCGCTCGACGGCGATCATCAACTCGGTCGCGTCGCCGACGGTGGCGACCACGTCCTCGCCGGCGTCGACGAGGATCCGGGTGAGGCCGGCGCGCAGGAGCACCGAGTCTTCGGCGATCAGGATTCGCATGGCAACTCCACCGTGATCGTCGTCGGACCGCCGACGGGGCTGAGGACGTACATCGATCCACCGAGCGCAGCGACCCGGTCGCGCAAGCCTTGCAGGCCGGTGCCTTTCGAGGCATCGGCGCCCCCGCGGCCGTCGTCGCGGATCTCGACCACGACC
>JBGTCW010000435.1:0-1946 GCA_041748635.1 Ilumatobacteraceae bacterium
CTCACCGGCTGCCATCGGCTGCAGGGGGCCGCCGATGCCATTGCGGCTGTCGACCACTCGGCGGCCAGCCGTGGGCTCGATCACCGCGCTCGGCCCGAAGTTCGGCGCCGGCGCGTAGTACCCGGTCACGTCGACGATCACGTGCACGGTGGTGTCGGCGAGCACGCACATCGTGTTGCCGGCGCCGAGGCCAACGATCGCCCCGACCGCGCGAGCCTCGCCTGCGAGAAAGTTGGCGTTGGAGGCATTCGGTACGGGCAGACCACACGGGAACGCCGTCATATAGCCGGGCCGGATGCCGTTCGCCGCTGTCAGGTTGACCACCGCGGCGGTCGACCCCGACGGGATGACCGTGGTGGGGATGCGTACCTCGCGCACCTGCAGCCGCGCGAGTGCGCTGAAGCCAGGCTGGCGGCTGTCGTAGACGCGCTGTGGGGCGATCGATCGGAACCGGTTCGGACCATCTGACCACCAGCCGCTCAGATCGACGATCAGGTCAGAACGGCCATGGCTGAAGATGCAGACGCGCCCGCTCGCATCGGGGATCGCCACCACGAGGTTGGGCGTGGCGAAACCCGCCCGGGCGTTCAGGTTCGAGGTCTCGGGACGGCCGTTGGAACAGGGATACACGGTGAAGAAATCGGCTTCGCTGTTCACCGCGGTCATCGACAGTGCGACCGCCTGAGCGTTCGTCGGAATGTCGGCTCGGACGTCGACGATCATCGTGCAGCCACGATCGATCGGCGCACGGACACCGCCGATGTTGTTGCGCGTGTCGACGAGGCGGAGAGGATTGATCGGGGTGTAGCTCAGCATCGGTGGCGCGGTGCCAGCTCCGCCGGACGGCTGGGGATCACACGTGACCGACGCCGACGCCGCTGCGACCGGGCTCGGCGATGCGAGCACGATTGGAACGATCCCGATCAACATGCCGGACGCCAACGCCACTCGTCCGAGGATTCGCATCATCGCCCGCAACGTACTGCCCAACCCGGCGATGCAAGCATCAGATGTAACGTTTGGTGTCTGACACCAAACGTTACATCGGGGTGCGCTTTTGGATGTTGGCCCACTCGTCGCGGAGGCCGACGGTGCGATGGAACAGCATCGGACGGTCGAGATCGACGGCGAAGTAGCCCAACCGCTCGAACTGCACGACCTGGCCCGGTTCGGCGTCGGCGAGCGCCGGCTCGACCTTGACGCCGTCGAGCAACTCGCGCGAGTTCGGGTTCAGATCGTCGAGCGGGTCGCCGGTGGCTTCGCCCGGCACTGGCGGCGTGAACAGCCGGTCGTAGAGGGCCACGGTGGCATCGACGGCGTGGACCGCTGACACCCAGTGCATCGTCGACTTCACCTTGCGCCCGTCCGGCGCGTTGCCGGCGCCGGTCTCGGGGTCGTAGGTCACACGTACCTCGACCACGTTGCCGGCGTCGTCCACGTCGAAGTCGGTGGCCGTCACGAAGTACGCGCCGCGCAGCCGGACCTCCTTGCCCGGAGAGAGCCGGAAGTACTTCGGCGCCGGTTCGGCCATGAAGTCGTCGTGCTCGATGTACAGCAGGCCGCTGAACGGCACCGTCCGTGTGCCGTCGTCGGGGTTCTCGGGGTTGTTGTTGAGTTCGACGAACTCGACGACGGGCTCACCGTCGTCGTCGACCGGCCAGTTGGTGATCACGACACGCAGCGGTCGCAGCACCGCCATCCGCCGCAACGCCACACGGTTGAGTTCGGTGCGGACGATCGATTCGAGCAGTTCGATCTCGTGACGACTGTTCGTTCGTGACACGCCGATGAACTCACAGAACGTCCGGATCGCCGACGCGGGATACCCACGTCGACGAAGACCGCGCAGCGTCGGCATGCGCGGGTCGTCCCAGCCGTCGACCGTGCCGTCGGTGACCAGCTTCGCGAGCTTGCGCTTCGACGTGATGGTGTGGGTGAGTTCGAGG
>JBGTCW010000436.1:0-2840 GCA_041748635.1 Ilumatobacteraceae bacterium
CAACTCACCAGTCCGAGCACCGCTGCGATGACCACCACGAAACCGAGCGATCCTCGTCGTGATCCGATCGATCCCATCGCGCCACCGTAACCATCGACGTCGACACCGATCTCAGACCCGCCTCACCCGAGATCGGGCGGCGATGGTCCGCTGATGGACGCGGCTACCGTTGCCACGACATGGTGGGCATCGTGGCGAGCATCATCACCGACTTCAGCGAGTGGCTGGAGGAGTTCTCGTCGAACTGGTGGTTCCTCCTCATCATCTTCTCGGTGGCGTTGCTCGACTCGGTGTTCCCCGTCGTTCCGGGCGAGACCACGGTCATCGCCGGTGGCGTGGCCGCCGGCGCCGGGAACCAGACGCTGGCGTTCGTGATCTTGGCCGGAGCCTCCGGGGCATTCCTCGGCGACAACCTGGCCTACTCGATCGGCCATCGGTTCGAACCCCGGGTACGTGCATGGGCCGCCCGGAAGCCGAACCGTGTCGCCCGCCTCGATGCGGCCGGGTTACAAATCAAGAAGCGCGGCGGGCTGCTGCTGATCACCGCTCGGTTCATTCCGGGCGGCCGCACGGTGCTCACGGTCTCGTCGGGGATCACCCGACAACCGCGACTCTGGTTCGTTGCGTGGGTGGCGGTCGCCGCAACGATCTGGGCCACCTACGCCGCCGGGATCGGGTACCTCTTCGGTCAGGCCTTCGAGGACAACCACACCGCCGCGTTCTGGCTCGCCTTCGGCACCGCTCTCGGCATCACCCTGTTGGTCGAGTTGGTGCGCTGGTTGCTCGAGCGCCGCAAGGTCATTCCCGCCGAGCCGGCGGTGATTGCGCACGCCGACGACGGCGACCGTACGCTGGATCGATGATCGCCCTCGTCCCGGTCCGTGACGGCGTCCTGCCGGCCGGTGCCGCCGACGCGATCGCCGAGTCCGCCGGACGCGTGGTGATCGCCGGATCCGGCACCGATGCCGTCGAGCTCGATGGACTCGCCCACGAGGTGTTCCTCGTCGAGCTCGGGACGTTCGAGGTCGGCCGGTGGGCTGCCGCCCTCGCACCGCACCTGACCGCGATCGCCGACAGCGGCATCATCGTGCTCCCTCACTCACCGGACGGCCGCGACCTCGCGCCGCGTCTCGCTGCACTGCTCGACCGGCCGTTGCTCGCCGGCGCAACGGAGATCTCCGAACACCGTGTGCGCGTGGCGCGCCGAAGCGGACTGGAACTCCACGAACTCCGTCCCATCGGCCCGTTCGTCGCGACGATGCTGCCGAACACCCGAGGCCCGCTGTCACTCGCCACGGCGCCGTCCGTGAACCCGGTCGACGTCCGGCCGAACCCTGGACCGAACACAGCGCCAGACGCCACCACGCACGATGCCCGAGTGGTCGAAGTGCTCCCGCCCGACGTGCAGACGATGGATCTCTCCGAGGCGCACCGCATCGTTGGTGGCGGAGCGGGTCTGCAGAGCGCTGACCGGTTCGCGCAACTCGAGCGCTTCGCCATCACCATCGGCGGGGTCATGGGAGCGACACGGGTCATCACCGACCGATCGTGGGTGCATCACGACCGCCAGATCGGCACGACCGGTGTCGTCGTCGACCCCGATCTATACCTCTCGTTCGGAGTGAGCGGCGCGGTGCAGCACACGAGTGGCCTCGGACAGCCCGACCACATCATCAGCGTCAACATCGACCCGCACTGTCCGATGATGGCGATGTCCGATCTGGCCATCGTCGCCGACGCCAACGAGACACTCGACGAGCTCCTCCGCCTCCTCGATGTAACGATTGGTGTCAGACACCAATCGTTACAGGAGGCTTCGAGGTGACCCGAGCAGACCTGCCCGCGGTCGATGTGATCGTCGTTGGCGCCGGACCAGCGGGCGCTGCGGCCGCCACCGTGCTCGCCCGCAAGGGCCACTCGGTCATCCTGCTCGAACGGGGTCCGTTCGCGGGCTCGAAGAACATGTACGGCGGCGTCGTGTACCCGCGCATCCTCGACCAGCTGCATCCCGAGTGGTGGCTCGAGGCTCCGATCCAACGGTGGATCACCCGGCGCTCGACAATGGTGCTGACCGAAACGCAGGCGCTCACCGTCGACTTCCGCTCGGCGAACTGGGGCCATCCTCCGTACAACGGCGCCACTGCCTACCGACCCGATTGGGACCATTGGCTCGCCGGCAAGGCCGAGGCCGACGGCGCCCAACTCCTCTGCTCGACGACCGCAACGGGTCTCATTCGCGACGATCACGGCCAGGTCGTCGGTGTCACCACCGACCGTCCGGACGGCGATCTTCGCGCCAGCGTCGTGATCGCCTGCGACGGCGTGAACAGCTTCCTCGCGAAGGAGGCGGGTCTCTACGGCGAGGTCGACGCGGCCAACTACACCGTCGGCGTGAAGGAGACCATCGCGCTCCCGAAGCACGTGATCGACGAGCGGTTCGGCGTGCGCGACCGCGAAGGTGTCGACATCGAGATCCTCGGCGGCACCTCGGGCGTCAACGGAGGCGGCTTCGTCTACACGAACCTCGACACGCTCGCCGTCGGCGTCGTGCTCAAGTTGCCGAAGCTCGCCGCGCAGCAGCTGCGACCCGAGGAGATCATCGCCAACTTGAAGGCGCACCCCGGCATCGCGCCGCTCGTCGAGGGTGGCGAGGTCAAGGAGTATTCGGCCCACGTGATCCCCGAGGCCGGGCTCACGATGATGCCGAAGATGACCGGCGACGGGCTGCTCGTCGCCGGCGACGCAGCCGCGATGTGCCTGGCGGCCGGGATCTGGCTCGAGGGCGTCAACTTCGCGATGGCGAGCGGCATGTACGCGGGCGAGGCGGCGGCCGAGGCCCT
>JBGTCW010000437.1:0-2590 GCA_041748635.1 Ilumatobacteraceae bacterium
ACCGCGGCGCCGGCGATCAGCGCGTAAGGCGCACGCGCTGCGACCGGAAGCGGTGGCCGGAGCAGCAGATAGCGCGCCGCCGATCGTGCCGACGCGGTGCCGCGCAACTCGGGCCGATACGCGGCGAGTCGCGATCGTAACCGTGACTCGGTTTCGGGAGGATCGAGTACTCCGAGCGCCCGGGCGATGACGGCGGTGTCGGCCACGTAGCGATCGCGGTCGTCGCCGACCAACGGTGTCTCGCCGTAGCGATCGTGAGCAGCGAGGAAGCTGTCGATCTCGGCGATGTGGACCCATTCGAGGAGATGGGGGTCGTTGGCCGAGTAGGCCGCGCCGCCCGGACCGGTACCGACCACGTTTCGATGCACGCGGTGGACGCGATCGACCGCTCGCTGCGCCTCGGTGGCTGGACCGAACGTGGTCGCGGCGAGGAAGTCAGCGGTGCGCTGAAGTCGGCCCCACGGGTCGTGGCGGTAGTCGGAGTGGTCGGCAACGCCGGCCATTGCGAGCGGATGGAGCGACTGGAAGAGCAGCGCCCGGAGCCCGCCGATGAACATCGCCGCGTCTACGTGCACACGACGGATCGGTGCGTCGTCGCCGAACCAGCCCGCCTCGTCGACGTCGAACAGCTCGCCGTGCCGTGACTCGGCGTCGGGCCCGATCACCCGACTGCGCAGCTGATCGCCGATCCACGTACGTACGTCGGTGGCCATTGGCTCATCGTGTCACGACCTCGTGAGTACCATCCGGACGTGCCAGAAGATTCCGTGCCGGATCCCGTCGCGTCGACGCCGCGTGCGGCTGGACTGCTCGACGACCGCGGGCGCCCGTTGGACGGACCGCCCACCGATCGGACCCTGCCACGGTGGGTGCTCCCAGCGGTGTTGCTGTTCTGGGTCGGCTACCTGATGACGCTGATGTCGCGGCACGTCTTCCATCGACTGTCGGCCTTGCTCGTCCTCCTCGCGGTGTCGTTGTTCCTGTCGTTGGCGATCGAACCGGGTGTCAACCGGTTGGCCGCACGAGGCTGGAAACGTGGACGGGCGACGATCCTCATCTTGCTCGGTGTGCTCGGAGGGTTCCTGATCTTCGTCGGCGCCGTGGGCACCCTGGTCGGTACCCAAATCGCTGATCTGCTGGCAGAGTCCGATGCGTACATCACCGACACGGTCAACTTCCTCAACGACAACTTCGGGACGAACCTCGACCCGCAGAACGTGATCGACGACTTCAACGACCCCGACGGTCGCGTACAACAGTTCGTCCAGTCGCAGAGCGACGAAGCGGTGCGGTTGTCGCTGGCAGTGGTCGGCGTGGTCTTCCAAGGGCTGTCCGTGCTGCTGTTCACCTATTACCTCGTGGCCGACGGACCGCGCATGCGGCGGGCGATCTGTTCGCGCCTCAACCCTGCACGGCAGGCGCAGGTGCTCAGAGCGTGGGAGCTGGCGATCACCAAGACCGGCGGGTACCTCTACTCGAGAGCGCTCCTGGCGCTGTTGTCAGCATTCTTCCACTGGATCGTGTTCCAGTCGATCGGTACCCCCGCTCCCGTTGCGCTCGCGCTGTGGGTCGGCCTCGTCAGTCAATTCCTGCCCGTCGTCGGCACCTACCTGGCCGGGATCCTGCCGGTGCTCCTGACGTTGCTCGATTCGCCGCTCAACGCGGCGATCGTGATCGGGTTCATCGTCGTCTACCAGCAGATCGAGAACTACTTCTTCGCGCCTCGCATCACCGCCCGCACGATGGAACTCCACCCTGCGGTCGCGTTCGGTGCCGCACTGGGTGGAGCTGCCCTGCTCGGCTTCGTCGGAGCGCTGCTCGCGCTCCCCGCGGTCGCGATGATCCAGGCGCTGGCGAGCGAGTGGGGGCATCGATACGCGGTGATGGACAGTGAGCTGACGGCGGTCCCCGGCCCTGCCGCGGATCGGATGGCTGTCGACCCGAACGATCAACCAGGCGCGGCGATGCCCCCAGAGGCCACGTGACGCGATTCGACGGTCGCATCGCGTCGATCGCGGTGGCGACGCGCACCGGGTTCGAGGAGTCTGTCCATCACGGAGCCGGCGTCGCGATCGCGGCGGGTGGTGCAGTGGTCGGCCGAGTCGGCGATCCCGACCTGGTGGTGTATCCCCGGTCGTGCCTCAAGCCGATGCAGGCCGAGGCGATGCTGGGCATCGGTCTCGAACTCACCGACGATCAGCTCGCTGTCGCCTGTGCGAGCCACGACGGTTCGGCAATGCACCTCGACGTCGTGCGGTCGATCCTCGCCCGATACGAACTCGACGAGGAGGATCTCGCCAACACCCCGGCGCGCCCGAGCGGCTCGACGGCACGAGCCGATGCCCGCATCGCCGGCGTCGGGCCGTCTTCGCTGCAGCAGAACTGTTCGGGCAAGCACGCCGCCATGCTCGCCACCTGTCGCGTCAACGGTTGGCCGATCGACAGCTACCTCGAGTTCGATCACCCGTTGCAGACAGCGATCGCCGATGCGTTCGCGGCCTGCGGTGCGGTCGTCCATCACGTCGGCGTCGACGGCTGCGGCGCACCGACCCATGCGCTCTCGCTGCGTGACCTGGCGGCTTCGTTTGCC
>JBGTCW010000438.1:0-5227 GCA_041748635.1 Ilumatobacteraceae bacterium
TGTGTACGCCGTTCGGCTTCCTCTATGGCGGCTCCGGCATCGCCGCGTCGATCGAGGCGGCGGAACGTGCGAGTGGCCGACCATTGCAGTGGATCACGACCCAGTTCATCGGAACACCCGTGCCCGACGACGTGATCGACCTGCGTGTCGAGCTTGCCGCCCACGGCAAGGCGACCACCCAGTCGCAGGTGTGCGCATCGGTCACCGACGCCAATGGGGCGACCCGACCGGTGTTCGCATCACTCGGCGCACACACGCAGCGGCCGAGCGGCGACGGTGTCAGCTTCCGGCAGATGCCCGACGTGGCCCCGCCGGACGAGTGCGAATCGATGTCGGCGCCGTTCGCCGCGGCGTTGGCGGGGACGTTCTTCGACCATCTCGATCGTCGGGTCGCCGCTGGAGCGTTCGCACTCGAAGCGATCGACAACCCGCAGTCGGTCCCGCTCGCACTGTGGTGTCGGATCCCTGATCACGAGGTCGGCAGCGCAGCGACGCAAGCGTTCGTCGCCGACATCATCCCGATGGCGATCTGCGCTGCCCTCGGTGCGATGCCGGGTGGGACCAGCCTCGACAACACGGTACGGATCATCGACCCAGAGCCATCGGAGTGGGTGCTGCTCGACATCCACCCGCAGGGGTTCCACCGCAGTGTCGGCCACGGCTCGCTCGACGTGTGGAGCCAGGACGGCCGCCTGCTGGGCACGGCGCAACAGACGTGCCTGATCCGCACCAGCCACCACACCCGCTCGTGAACGACGCGTCGGGGGCTACATCCCCGTGTCGATGGGCGTCACCGGCGGACCGTCGTTGATCAGGTCGCGCAGAAATCGCCCGAGCGATTGCGGGGCGAACCAGACGTCGTCGCCCGTCGCCCGCTCGATGTCGTCGAGGTGCCACCAGCGCAGCTCGTGGAGCCGCTCGGCTCTGAGCTGCTCCCAGTTGAGCGCCGGTTGCGGCTCGAATCGATCGGTCGCCTCGACCAGGTAGAAGCGGTCCTGTTGGCCGTCCCACAGCCCGTCCTCGAACGCAATGATGTGCTCGCGGTTCCACACGTGGGCGCCAACCACCGGGTCGGTCAGGCCGACCTCCTCGATCAGCTCGCGGTGCAACGCGTCGATGTGGGACTCGCCGGGTTCGAGGCCGCCGCCGGGAAGTGCCCACACCGTCCGCGTCGGGAACTCGAACCGAACGAGCAGTACGTGTTGGTCGGGCGTGATGAGCAGGGCGCGCACGGCTTGACGGATGCGCAGTGCCGGCACGGAATCGGTCACCGTCGCGAGATCAATCGTTGGGGGTTTCGCGCAGGCCGTGGTTGAACGACTTGTACATGCCGTAGACGCTCTTGCATTCCTCGCACAGGGGAAGTTGCTTCGGGTCTCGTGACGGAACCCACACGTAGCCGCACAGCGCTTCGACGGGCGTACCCATCACGCGGGCCTCCAGCACGACTGCGGCGGCGTTCTCGCCGCGCTTGGTCTTCACGATGTGCGCAGCGGTCGGTTCGCCGGTCTCCGTCGTCTCGTCGGTGTCGAGGTCGACACGCTCGACAGGCATCGTTTCGAGATCGGTCATGGCCTCAGTGAAGCACATCGCCGGAGCCGTCGGGTAGGGTTTCGTCGTGCTCATTGCCATCGTCGTCGCCGTAGCGGCAGCAGCCGTAGCGGCAGCAGGCGTCGTGGCAGCACGCGGCCCCGCACCCGTACTCATTCCGGTACGGGTCAGGCGGGGGACACGAGCACAGCGCCAGCGCTGAGCACTCGTCGAACTCGCCCGACCAGCCGGATACCGGCGGCGGGCTCCGCTGCAGGTCTTCGGGACATCCCTTTTTCGAAGGACTGACCATGACCACCACCACGAATCCGACCACGAATCCGACCACCGAGTCGTCGCATCCCGTCGGTGAGACGACCATCCCGGACGGGATCGACATCACCGATCCGTACGCCGACGACCCAGCGTTCGTCCTGCACCAAGGCGGCAAGCTCGCGATCGCGTCGCGGGTGCCGATCGACGGTCCGGAGGATCTCGCGTTGGCGTACACCCCTGGCGTCGGGCGGGTGTCGCAGGCCATTGCCGACGAGCCCGATCGCGTCTGGTCGCTGACGGGACGCGCCAACGCCGTCGCCGTGCGGTCGAACGGCACCGCCGTGCTCGGCCTCGGCGACATCGGTCCAGAGGCCGCAATGGCAGTGATGGAGGGCAAGGCGGTGCTGTTCAAGCAGTTTGGCGGCGTCGACGCCTATCCGGTGTGCGTGAACGCTCGGACCGTTGACGAGATGGTGGCCATCGGCACGGCGATCGCACCCACGTTCGGTGGCATCAACCTCGAGGACATCAAGGCCCCCGAGTGCTTCGAGATCGAACGTCGTCTGCAGGAGGCGCTGGACATCCCGGTGTTCCACGACGACCAGCACGGCACGGCGATCGTTGCCCTCGCGGCACTGATCAATGCGGCCAAGGTCGTCGGCAAGCGGGTGGAAGAGCTGCGCGTCGTGATCGTTGGGACCGGTGCCGCGGGTGTGGCGGTCGCGGAACTGTTGCACGACGCCGGCGTCGGCCAAGACGGTACCGGCGACATCATCGGCGTCGACAGCACCGGCATCCTGCACCGCGAACGCGTCGGCCTGACACCGACCAAGCAGTGGTTCGTCGACAACGGCAACTGCGCCGACCGGCGCGGCGGTGTGCGCGAGGCACTGCAGGGCGCCGACGTGCTGCTCGGTCTGTCCGGCCCGGGCATCATCCAGCCCGAGTGGCTCGCCGAGATGGCCGCCGACGCGATCGTGTTCGCGATGGCCAATCCGACGCCCGAGGTGATGCCAGAGCTGATGCCCGCGAACGTGTCGGTGATCGCCACCGGTCGCAGCGACTACCCGAACCAGATCAACAACGTCCTCGCGTTCCCCGGCGTCTTCCGCGGCCTGCTCGACGTGCGGGCCACGCGCTGCACGATCGAGATCAAGCGGGCGGCTGCCGATGCGCTGGCTGCGTTGGTTGCCGATCCGGTCGCCGAGCGGATCATCCCGGGAGCGTTCGAGGTCGGGGTCGCCGACGCGGTCGCCGAAGCCGTCCGCGCCAAGGCCATCGAGCAGGGCTACGTCCGCAGCTGAACCAGCGCCGCGCCGGCAGTGCGATGCCGATCGTGGGAATCGGGGCTGGATCGGGCAGGGTAGGACGATGCATCGGTTCGAGCGCTCGTTCGCGTCGCTCCAGAATCTTGACTATCGCAAGCTGTGGTGGGCGGGGACCTTCTCGTTCATGGCGGTGCAGATGCAGTTCCTGCTGCGCGGTGTGCTCGCCTGGGACCTCACCGAACGCGAAGGTGCGCTCGGGCTCGTCTATCTGTGCTTCGGGATCGCGTTGCTGATCGCCACGCCGCTCGGTGGCGTGGCCGCCGACCGCCTCCCGAAGCGTCGCGTGCTGATCGTGAGCCAGGGCGCACTGATGGCGGCCGCCGCCGGCATGGGCGCAGTCGTGCTCACCGATGTCGTCCAGTTCTGGATGCTGCTCGTCGCCGCCATCGTCCAGGGCCTGGCGTTCGGGTTCTACGGACCGACCCGTGTCGCGTTCACGTCCGAGATCATCGGCCGCGACCAATTGGGCAACGCCATCACCCTGTCGATGCTGAGCATGAACGGCACTCGGGTGATCGCACCCGCCTTCGCGGGCGCGCTCGCCGGGCTCGTCTTCATCGGGATTGGCGGCGCCTACGTGGTCGCCGCGTTGTTCTCGGCGCTGTCGTTCGTGTTGCTCCTGCGCTGCCCGGCCGGTTCGGCGCCGCGAGCGACATCGACGGCGAGCCCGTTCGCAGAAATCGTCGACGGAGTCCGCTATGTCGCTGCCCGACCGCATCTGCGCCGGCTCGTGCTGAGTTCCTTCGTGATCATCATGTTCGGCTTCAACTACGTGGCCTTCATTCCGGCGTTGGTCAAGGGTGAGTTCGGTCTCGGCGACGGCTGGGTCGGTGTGATCATGTCGGCCAGTTCGATCGGCGCGGTCGCTGTTGCGCTCCCGCTCGCCGGTCGGGCAGATGGCGCAGGTGTGTGGAAGTTGATGGTCGCGTCGGGCGTCGTGTTCGGCCTCGCCGTGATCGCACTCGGGCTCTCACCGGTGTTCGGCCTGGGGGTGCTCGTCGTGGTGTTCATCGGCGCCGGCACAACCGGCTACCAGTCGTTGTCGAACTCGATCGCGTTGAACATGACGGGCGACACCCATCAGGGCCGGGTGCAGTCGCTGATGATGCTCAGCTTTGCTGGCTTCGGGATCGCCGCCGCACCGCTCGGCCTGCTCGCCGAGGCGATCGGGCTGCGATCGGCCATCGTCGTCATGGGAGCGATCACGCTCGCCACAGCGATCGGCTACGGCGTCCTCGAACGCGATGTCCAGGCCGAGATCGAAGGCGGGATCGCGCTCGACGACATCGCCGTTGCTGCCGAGGTGACGCTCAACTGAGTTCGGCAGGAAGGTGAGATACAAGGGGTGCGACTCGCCCGCAGGCGGCCGATGTAATCGGCTGAGCGAAGTGGGCGCCCGATCCGTCGACCTCGGCGGGCGCCTACGCCAGGATCTTGGCTGCGTACTTGCGCTGGGCGGCCTGCTCACCCGTGAGTGTGAGGGATAGCCCTTTCGCTCGGAGATAAATCATTTGACACGGAGACAAAATAGTCCCAGGATGATCTCACTGAAGTGAGTAGCTTCCTTACCGAAAGGCCAACCAATCATGAGTGCAACTTTGATCGTCCGTCATCCGGTCGCCGACTACGCCACATGGCGCACCACCTATGAATCGGCCGCCGTGAGCGCCTTGCACGCGAAGCACGGCGTCACCGACTCCGAGGTGCTGCAGACGCCCGGCGATGCCAACGACGTCGTCGTCATTCACCGCTTCGCGACCGCCGCCGCAGCGAACGCACTCGCAAGCGATCCCGAACTCAAGGATGCAATGACGTCCGGCGGCGTTGCAGGACCGCCACGAATCGAGATTTTCGAGAGTGCCTGAGTACCGACGCCCTCGCAGTGCGCGCAAGGCGGGCATTGGCTCGCCTTCGCCCGCTGCGCTGGGCGTCGTGAAGGTCGGTGGCAACTTCGTCGACGAGTTCCCTGATGGCGATCCGGTGGCTGCTGAGGTGTTCGCCACCCTCCTGCGATGCGGACAGGCAGTGAGCACGGAAGTCGAACGGACGATGCTCGCATCGTTCGGAGCGCCGCAGAACGTGCTCAACAGCCT
>JBGTCW010000439.1:0-5855 GCA_041748635.1 Ilumatobacteraceae bacterium
GAGCAACGACGCCGAGCTGGAGCGCCACCAGCACGAGCAGCGCTCGGTGACGTGGCGGAACGAACCCGACGGCCTGGTCGCCTTCACCGCCCGGCTTCCGCCGCTGATCGCGGGCGTGTTGATCAGCCAGCTCACCACCCGGGTGATGAGCACCCGACCGAACGCCACCACGCCGATCGAGCAGTGGCCGACCCTGGCCCAGCAACACGCCGACGCGCTGGCACTACTGCTGCGCGAGGGCGCCGGTGCCCTGACGACCGAGGTGATCGTGCACGTACGCGCTGACGGCGCAGCGCTCGACGACGGCACGGCGCTGCCGATGTCGGTGGTTGAGCGGATCGCGCCGGGGGCGTTCATCCGGGCACTGATCCACGACGCCGGCAACCACCCAATCAACGCCAGCGCCAAGCGCCGCCACCCGAGCACCCGCCAGAAGCGAGTGGTGAAGGAACGTGATCGAGCGTGTGTCGACTGTGGAGCGGCGACCCTGCTCGAGTTCGACCACGTCCCCGACTTCGCCCAGACCGGCCACACCGTGGTGGAGGAGCTGCAACTCCGCTGCGCCCCCTGCCACCAGCGCCGCCATGACCAGGAGGCCGCGGCGTGAGCGCGACGGCCCACAGCAACGGCCGATCTGTGCGACACCGCATGGGTAGTGTCATCGGCATGGCTACCACGATGATCGGGAGCGGCCTCTACGACGCCGCCGAGGTCGCGCTCCTGTGCGGGCTGGGACCTGACCAGGTCGTTCGGTGGAGCACCCCTTCGGCGCACGGTGACCCGGCGGTGAGTCCATCGTTTGATCGGCTGTTCTCGTTTGCCGACCTGGTCGCGTTCACAGTCGCACGGCAGGTGCGGGAGAACGGCGTGTCCGACCGGCTCCTCCGGAAAGGTGTCTCCACGCTGAGGTCGACGTGGAGCATTGACAACCCGCTCGCGTCAAAGAAGGTCATCGAGCGGCTGGCCACGAGCGGCGACAGCTTCCTCGCCCAGCTTGTCGACGACGACTATGAGGACATCGGTCGGGGCGGACAGGGCACGTTCCAAGAGGTCATCAAGGTCCACCTGAAGCGGATCCAGTTCGACGGCACCGGTCGGCCCGCACGGTGGACACCGATCGACGGCGTCTCGATCGACCCAGATGTGCAAGCGGGCGCACCATGCTTGCAAGGAACGCGGATCCCGACGCGGGTGGTTGCTGAGCGGGCGGCAGTCGAGCACGACGACGACATCGCCTCCGATCTCGATCTCGAACTTTCGGCGATCGAAGCTGCCGTGCGATTCGAGGATCTGCTCGCCCAGGGGGCTGGAATCCCGGTGTGACTCGGACTAAGGCCGCCGATCGGCCACAGGTCCGATTGATCTGGGATGAGCTCCTGAGCCACGCCGTACCGCGCGCACTCCGCGAGCTTGGTTTCAAGACCACCCACGTTGGCGCTGAGGGCGCTCCGCAGCGAGGTTCCAGCGACGCTCAGGTGATCGAGTTCGCCCGCAAGACGAACCAGATCATCGTGACGTCCAACCACGACATGATGATGCTCTGCGATGAGGTCGGCCAACCTTTCGTTTGGATCGACCCGCGCCGGCGGCAGTTCCTACGCGAGGAACAGGTTCTGCTGTGCTTCGGGCAGGTAGGGAGGTGGGAGGAGATCCTTGCGACAGGCGCGTGCGTTCGGGCGATGAGGTCCAAAGCAGTCCCGATCGACAGCGCCGAGGCGGCCCGACTGGCTGCTCAACGGTTCCGAGCCATACGCCGACGCCAGAGGCGTGGCACGAAACGAACTCCCGAGCACGACCTCGCATTGGTAGCGGACTGGGGTGCGACCGATGCCTGGGGAGAGTGGGACGACTCCACAAGCTGACGGAGCTTCGAGACGACGAGCGATTCGACGCCGACAGCTCGGTCAACCGGTACCTCGGCGACACCCGGCGGCCCGGTCTGCGTCTTGATCGGCATTCGATTCAAGCGTCAGACGTGTTGAACGACCGGCGCGCAGCGTCGCGCGCAAACCGTACTGTGCGTTCATGTTCGAGCGCATCGAGGAGCTGGTGGCGGGAATGACGGCCGAGAGCCGCCGATCTGTGCCGTCCCTCAGCAACTGGGAGTTTGCACGACGGATGCGGCAGCTGGAGCACTTCTACGAGCGAGCGATCAGTTATGCGAACGCTGCCGCGCACGCAGCCACGCTTCCCGCTGCGGATCACGAGGCTACGACCGAACTCGCCATCAGCTACGCCGAGGCCTTCTACCTGTTCGCATGGAGGGTGAGGGTCTCCCTGGCTCGAGGAACTCCACTCGGGCCGTTCGACCCAAAAGGGATCAGTCGCGTGCGCAATCTGTTGATTGAGCACCCCGAGCACGGTGGGCCACCGCTTCCATCGTGGGCGGTTTCCGGTGATGGAGACATACGACTCGCGCTTGGTGGCGAGTGGGCGGACTACCCCAACACGGCCCGCGGAGCGCCATACCGCGATCCGGGTCTGCTCGCCAATGCGGCGGAATTCAAACTTGGTCTGGAAGCGCTGCTTGAGCGGCACCAACGCGTCAATGCCGAAGAGTATGAAGGTCGGTGAGATCTTCTCTGCGACGACGGCGCGTCTTCGGCGAAGGCTCCGATCTGCCACCGATCACCGGTCGCGGGCTCCAAGATGTCCGGCGATGGCCGAATCGGGCCGCATCAACTTGCGATACCGAACCGACGTGCGCCCGCGGGCGCGTGCCTCCCTCACGGTCCGGGTCTCGGAACTCTGCGACACCCCGCGAGTAGGCTGGATCTCGCCAGCGAGATCCGGTCCCGGGCTGTGGAGCGGCTGACGGTAAGCACGATTTCGTTCAACCGGTCGACGAGCGCGCACCGGCGCGTCCGCGGACGCGCCCGTCGCGGCGTGCCCGAGAATCGGACCGACGCTAAGCGAGGTTCACGATGCGCGCGGTACGAGGAGCTCGCCCGTGACTGCGGAGGTGATAAGTGCCTGCCGATGCTCGGCGAGGAGATCGATCTGCTCGGTTACTCGTTCCTTCAACGACCCGATCCGTCGCCTGCCGTCATCGATACGACGGACAATCTCCTGCTGCTCAAGCGTCGGGGGCCACGGGAAGCGATGCTCGCGGAGCTTCTCGCCTGTCAGGTGAACGATCGTCGCTTGGTTGCCCTCGACCGAGAAGACGTCGAGGCTCGCGGCGACCCACAGGCAGTACATCAGGAACCGAGTATTGGCGTCACGAAGTGGACGGACCCGATGCAGTGCCTTCTGGAAGTAGATCGGCTCGTCGGCGCCGGGCCAGATAGCAGCGCGACCGACCTCTCCCCCTTCACACACGAGCAGGTCACCGGCCCGAAGTTCACAGCGAGCGCGATCTTCTGCGTCGAATGCCATCGTTGGAAGATCCGAGAGGTCGAAGCTGTCCCACTTCACGTTCGTGTTCTTCACGTACCGGTGCTGGTTCTCTCCAGCGGCTGCCTCGGCGTTCAACATCTTGCCGAGCTGCGTAGCGAAGTTCGCGCCGACTGTCGGAACGCCGAAGTGAGTTGGGACCGAGCTGAGCCAGTCAAGTCCCGAATCTCTCGTTGGCGCGTCAACCGATGTCAGCTGGCCGGACACGCCCTGAAACACGAGCGAGACGATCCGCTCTTCGAGCAGGAGGACGAGTTGTCGCTTCTTCGCGATCAGGGCGTCGATGCGGGCGGTCTCGGCGTCCAGGTAGTCGGCGATCGCCCGCTGCTCGCTCAGCGGCGGTCCCGGGAAGCTCACCGAGCCGATGAGTGCTCCGTTGAGGTTCCGGAGACCGGTTGTCGTGTTGCCCAACGCTGCCAACTCTTCCTTGGCTTGAGACGACCCGAGGAAGTAGCGGATGTAGCGAGCATCGGCGTCTTGAGCTGGGCGTAGTCGTTGAACGAAGTTGGCGAAGCACGGCGAACGCGCCGCCACTGCAGCGCTCACGATCGCCGTCTTGCCGAGATGTGCTTCGCTTCCGCTCGACGTCACGACGACGAGATCGCCTTCTCGAAGCACCTTTCGACGCCGATCTATGGCGGGAAGGCTCCGCACGGCAGGATCAGCGATCTTCCACTGTCCACCGAGGGAGATGTCCGTAGAGCGGAGAACTTCGACGTCGTTGTGACCGTCCGGTTCCTCGCCCCAGACGCCGGAATCGTTCGAGGACAACCAGTGCTTGAGCTGCCCAGGCAGCCACGTCACTCAGTCACCTCTCGCAGCAGCTCTTGGATCTCCGCCTCCAGCTTCTTGATCTCAGCGTCGATCGCTTCGAGGGGGCGGGGTGGCGTGTAGACGTAGAAGTGCCGGGTGAGGGGGATCTCGTAGCCGATCTTGGTCTTGGTGTGGTCGATCCAGGCGTCGGGGACGTAGGGATGGACCTCCTGCTCGACGTACTGCTCGACGGCCTTTCGGTAGGTGTCGGTGGCGAGGCGGTCGGTGGGATCAGGCTCGTACCGCACCGGCTCGTTCGGCAATTGCACGTTCTCGTTATCGCGCAGGTCGGGATCGGGTTCGGGGTGGCCGTGTTTGTCGGTGATCGGATCGGCGTCGGGATCGCGTTGGGCCAGGGCATCGACGACGGCGTTCTCGATCGGCTTACCGTCGAGGTGCAGGTCGGCCATCCAGCGCTTCGCTTCCTTGCGGGCGGTGGCCTCGCTGTCGAAGGTCGTGCCCGTCCCCTCCGCCGCGCGTCCGCGGGCGTGTTCGACAAGGGCTTGTCGCTGCTGCTCGTCGAGCTTGGCGAGCTTCTTGTCTGTTCCCAGCGCGTCCGCGGACGCGTCGGTGACTTCCCACTTGAGTCTCAATGGACGCTCGACGGAGATTCTCAGGAAGCCGAACTCCTCGTTGGGGAAGACCTTCACTCGCTGCTCGTCGTCGTCGGTGAGCTGCTGATCGAAGTTGCCGTAGAGGCGGACGATGTCGGCGATCTGGTCGGCGCTGACCTCCTTGCGCTTCTCTCCGAGGCTCTTGCGCATCTTGGTGAAGCTCCTCCGAGCGTCGATCAGCTGCACCTTGCCCTTGCGGTTGGGGCTCTTGCGGTTGGTGACGATCCAGAAGTAGGTGGAGATGCCGGTGTTGTAGAAGAGCTGGTCGGGCAGGGCGACCACGGCCTCGAGCCAGTCGTTCTCGATGATCCATCGGCGGATCTCGCTCTCGCCGCTGCCGGCCGCGCCGGTGAACAGCGGGGAGCCGTTGAAAACGATCGCCAGGCGCCCACCGCCCTGGTCGGCCGGGCGCATCTTCGAGATCATGTGCTGGAGGAACAAGAAGCTGCCGTCGTTGATCCGCGGCAGGCCCGCCCCGTACCGGCCGGCGAAGCCTGTGGTCTCGTGTTCGTGTTTGACCGAGTCGGCGACCTTCTTCCACTCCACCCCGAACGGCGGGTTGGCGAGCAGGTAGTCGAACCGCTCGTTCGGGTGCTGGTCGCCCTGGTCGTTCTCGTCGTCGGGCTGGAACGACTTGAGGGAGTTGCCGACCTTGATGTTCGTGGCGTTCTGGCCCTTCAGCATCATGTCGGAGCGGCAGATCGCGTACGACTCCGAGTTCAGCTCCTGGCCGTAGACGGTGAGGGTGGCCTGCGGGTTGTGGGCCCGCACGAAGTCCTCGGCAACGCTCAACATGCCACCGGTGCCGCACGCCGGGTCGTACAGCGTCGCCTTGGCGCCCGGCTTGGAGAGAATGTCGTCGTCTTCGATGAACAGCAGGTTCACCATCAGCCGGATCACCTCACGCGGCGTGAAGTGCTCACCAGCCGTCTCGTTGCTCAGCTCGGAGAATCTCCTGATCAGCTCCTCGTACAGGTAGCCCATCTCCAGGTTGGAGACCTGGTCCGGGTGCAGGTCGATCTCGGCGAACTT
>JBGTCW010000440.1:0-3495 GCA_041748635.1 Ilumatobacteraceae bacterium
TGCTCGTCGACGACGATGGCATGCCGCAGAAGCTGCCATGGGAGGACTGGCGCGAGGGCGACGATGTGCTCACCAGCGGGTGGATGCGCGCCACCGCACCGTCGGGCGACGCCACGTTCGAGGGCCAGGTCGGATGGAGCGGCGAGCTCGGCTACGGCGTCCGTGAGCCCGAGCCGACCCAGGACGTCCGCGATGCGTCGGCGCGCCCCAAGACCGTGCGGAGCATCGAGCGGTGAGCGACGCAACGTTCCTCGAATACGTCGTGTTCTTCTCGGCGGCGGTCATGATCCTCGGCGGTGCGGTCGGCGTGATCGCGCTCAAGAGCCCGGTCCATGCGGCGCTCGGCCTGGTGCTCACGCTGTTCGGAGTCGCAGTGCAGTTCGTCGCGATGGAAGCGCACTTCCTCGCGGCGGTGCAGGTGATCGTGTACGCCGGTGCGATCGTCGTGCTGTTCCTGTTCGTGATCATGTTGCTCGGCGTCGACGAGTCGATCGACCTGTCGATCGAACCGATCCCGATCCAGCGACCGCTCGCGGCCGTGATGGGCGTCGGCCTCGTCGGCCTGCTCGGAGCCGCGATCGTGCGCGCCGAGGATGCGCTCGTGATCAATCCGGGCTCCGGCATCGACATCGCCCAAGAGACCGGCGACAACGATGCGAACATCCGCCAGCTCGCCGCCAACCTCTACGGCGACCACGTGTTCGCGTTCCAGCTCACCTCGGTGTTGCTCATCGTCGCCGTGGTCGGCACCGTGCTCCTCACTCGCAAATGGCCGCGTGACGCAGGTTCGACCGAGTCGGAAAGCAGCGACGCATGATCGCCGCGATCGGTTCGACGTCGTACCTGCTCCTCGCCGCGGCCCTGTTCGCGATCGGCGCGTTCGGGTTGCTCGTGCGCCGCAATCCGCTGATCATGTTCATGTGCATCGAGCTCATGCTGAACGCCGCGAACCTCACGTTCGTGGCGCTCGCCACGCAGCTCGGTGACATCAACGGCCAGACCGCCGTGTTCTTCGTGATGGTGGTCGCCGCTGCCGAGGTCGTCGTCGGCCTCGGCCTCCTCGTTTCGATCCTGCGCCGCCGCCCCGGCGCCACCGCCGACGACCTCGCGGAACTGAAGGGCTGACGTCATGGCTGACCTCGTGTGGTTGATCCCTGCCTTCCCACTTGTCGGGTTCGTGCTGATTCTGCTGTTCGGGCGTCGCCTCGGCGATCCCCGGGCCGGCTACCTCGCCACCGCCATGGTGTTCGCGTCGTTCGCGTCGGCGGTACTGGTCTTCTTCGACCTGCTGTCGAAGCCGACCGAGGAACGCGAAACCGTCGTCACCCTCTTCTCGTGGATCCCGGTCGGCACGTTCCAGGTCGACCTTGCATTCCTCGCCGATCCGCTGTCGATCACGATGTGTCTGTTCGTCACCGGCATCGGTGGGCTGATCCACCTCTTCGCCGTCGGGTACATGCACGGCGACGCGAAGTTCTCGAAGTTCTTCTTGTACCTCAACCTGTTCGTGTTCTCGATGACGCTGCTGGTGCTCGGCGAGAACCTGTTGGTCACCTTCCTCGGCTGGGAAGGCGTCGGCACGTGCTCGTACCTGCTGATCGCGTTCTGGCACACGCGCGAGTCGGCTGCAACTGCCGGCAAGAAGGCCTTCGTCACGAACCGCGTCGGTGACTGGGGCGTGATGCTGGCGATGTTCCTGGCGTTCTCGGCGGTCGGGTCGCTGTCGTACAGCGTGCTCAACGAGAGCGCCGAGACCGGCGAGCTTGCCGCGTCGACCGCCTCGGCGATTGCCGTGCTGCTGTTGATCGGCGCCACCGGAAAGAGCGCCCAGCTGCCGCTGTACCTGTGGTTGCCGGACGCCATGGAGGGCCCGACCCCGGTGTCGGCGCTGATCCACGCCGCCACGATGGTCACCGGCGGCGTGTTCCTGCTCACCCGCATCAACCCCGTGATCGCCGCATCGTACGACTGGGTGCCGACGACCATCGCCTGGATCGGTGTGATCACGGCGCTGTTCGCGGCCACGATCGCTCTCTGCCAGAACGACATCAAGAAGGTGCTGGCCTACTCGACGGTGTCACAGATCGGCTACATGATGCTGGCGGTCGGCACCGGCGGCTACGTCGCGGCCATCTTCCACATGGTGACCCACGCCGCGTTCAAGGCACTGATGTTCCTGGGAGCCGGCTCGGTCATCCACGGCATGCACGACGAGCAGGACATGCGCAAGATGGGCGCGCTGCGCACGGTCATGCCGATCACCGCCGCGACGTTCATCGTCGGCTGGCTCGCCATCGCTGGCGTGCCGCCGTTCTCCGGCTTCTGGTCGAAGGACGAAATCCTGCTGTTCGCGCTCGCCGACAGCCCGGCGCTGTACGTCGTCGGCATCGTCACGGCGATCCTCACCGCGTTCTACATGACCCGCCAGGTCATCATGGTCTTCTTCGGCGAGGCCAAGTGGACCAGTCACGCCAACGAGGCGGAGGCCCCCGAGGTCGCCGAGGGTGACGAGCCGGTGGAGACTCACGACGCACACGGTGAGTTCAAGCCGCACGAGTCGCCGCCGGTGATGTGGATCCCGCTCGCAGTGCTGGCCGTGCTCGCCGCGATCGGAGGCATCCTGAACCTCCCGAAATTGTTCGGTATCCCGAGCGGGCTCACCTACGAACTCGAGCACTGGCTCGAGCCGGTGATCGAGTTCGGCGAAGCCGACATCACCGGCACGTGGGCCTACGACAACAAGTACATCCTCGTTGCCATCGCCGTCGCGGCCGCCGCGATCGGCATTGGATTGGCGTGGCTCGTGTACCTCAAGAAGCGCATCCAGCCGTGGGAACCGAGCCTGTTCGCGAACGGCTGGCACTACGACGCTGCGGTGTCGTGGTTCATGGGCAAGCCGGGCCGTGACGGCTTCCAGGCGGTCACCGACTTCGACGCCAAGGTCGTCGACGGTGCCGTCAACGGCGTCGGCGTGGCCGTCAAGGAGACAGCCACCCAGGTTCGCAAGGGCCAGACCGGTTATGTGCGTCAGTACGCGGGGATCATCGGGATCGGCGTCGTGCTGCTCCTCGGGTGGTTCGTGGTGATTCGAGGGATCCTGTGATGTTGGCCGCCGAAGCCGGAGCGACGGGACCGATCGGGTTCCCGATCCTCACGGCACTCATTCTCGTGCCGGTCATCGGCGCGCTCCTGGTGGCGCTGACGCCGAAGACGCGCCCCGAGATCCCCAAGATCATCGCGCTGATGTCCACCGTCGGCACGCTGGCGATGTCGGTCTGGCTGATGGCGTCGTTCGAGACCGCCGAGTCAGGCTTCCAGTTCGTGTCGAAGCACACGTGGATCGAACCGTGGGGTATCTCGTGGCACCTCGGCGTCGACGGCATCTCGCTGTTCCTCGTCGTCCTGACGGGCCTGCTGTTCCCGATCGCGATCCTGGGCATCGACCCGCACGCCAGGGCGGGCACCGAGAAGGCGTACTACGCATGGCTGCTGATC
>JBGTCW010000441.1:0-2336 GCA_041748635.1 Ilumatobacteraceae bacterium
GATCTGGCGGTGCCGTCGTCCCCGGTGTCGTGGTCTCCGGTGTTGTCGTCTGCGGTGTCGTGGTCTCCGGCGCTGTGGTCTCCGGCACGGTCGTGGTCGCCGTCGACCCGCTGTCCTGGCCGGCGGCGTAGATCGCCCGCAGGGTGGCAGCATCGATCACCCCGGTCTGCGGTACCCCGAGTTCGGCCTGGAGCGCCTGGATCGCTTGCGTCAGCTCCTCGGTCCAGACACCGTCGATCGGTCCCGTGTAGAACCCGAGATCGGTCATCAGGCGTTGGATGTCTGCCGTCGTCGACGAGAGGAGATCGGCGTACGACCCGAGCGCGGCGCGCAGCGCTGCATCGGTCGCCTCATCGTAGATGCCCGTCGGCGGCAGGCCGACCGAGGTCTGGAAGGCTGCGAGTGCTGCTCGGAACTCGTCGGTGTCGAGGCCGTTGATCGGTCCGCTGTAGAAGCCGAGGAACGTGAGCGCCTGCTGGATCTTGGTGATCTGTGATGCAGCCGCGTAGGCCTCTTGCTGGCGGCGGATCTCGGCGATGTCGACGTCGGAGCTCGACACGTCGGTGATGGCTCCACCACTCAGCACCGCCGTCGTGAATCGGGCAAAGGTCGGATCGCCGTTCTCGTCGATGGCGAGCTGGCCGGAAACTCCGTCGTAGTTGATGTCCTCGCCGGAGTTCAGCTTGTCGAGACAGTCGGCGTAGGTGGTGCAGGTGACCCCACCGTCGGTGACGTCTCGCACGGCCTCGGCCACCGTGTCCGATTCACCGGCATCGACCGCGGCCGTGGCGAGCGCCAGCGTGATCGCGCAGTCGTATGCCTGCGGGGCAAAGGTCACTTGGGCGTTGTCATCGTCCTCGATCAGCCGATCGAGGAACGCCCTGTCGCCCATCGAGCCGAGCAGGGTGAATCCGTCAACAGCTGCCGCGTCGCCTCCGGGCGTCGCGAGGTCGGCCGCCCGCGGAGCGAAGAACGCATCGAGTCCCATCATCGTGGCGGGGTCGAGACCGACGTTCACGAGACTCGACAACAGGTTGAAGCCCTCGTCGTAGGTGACGAGCACGGTGAAGTCGGGAGCCGCTGCGGCGACCTGTTCGGCCGTGCTCGCGAAGTTGACCCGGCGGGAGTTGTAACCGATCACCGTCGGCTCCATGCCGGCGGCCGCGAGCGTGGCAGCGAGACCGCTGCTGATCGACAGGCCGTACTCGTCGGTGCGCCCGACGATCGCAATCTTCCAGGCGGCGCCCGGCGCGACAGCGTCACGGCGTGCTTCGATCGCAGTCGTGAGGTAGGTGGTCGTGACGTCGTCGGGCAGCGCCGTGCGGAAGAACACGATCGACTCCTGGTCGCGGGTGATGCGCGGGAGTGTCGCCGAAGCACTGCACGCGATCGATTCGAGCGATGCGACGTCGTCGCGAACCGCTTCGGCAGTGTCAGAGCCAGCCGGCCCGATCAACGCCTGTGCCCCACCGGCAACGGCGGCTTGCACGTTGTCGGCGGGTTCGGCGCCCGGTTCGGCCGGGTAGCTCGTGATCGTCAGGGGTCCTTCGAGCACTCCTCCCGCCTCGTCCACGTCGGATGCGGCGAACGCGGCGCCACGTTCCTGACCCAGGAACAGACCGGTGAGCAGCCCCGGCGATGGCGCAAGCAGGCCGATCTCGAGTCCCTCACCGCTCAGCGGCGCCTCGGTCGTCTCCGGCGACGCCTCCGTGGTGGGGGCGGTGTCATCGTCATCGCTGCTGCATCCGGCGATGATCACCGCTGTGGCGATCAGCGCACCGACCGCTCGACTCGACCTGCTCCTACGCACCTGTGTCTCCTGCTCGTCCGGCTTGCGCGAAACCTAATGATTCCGACTCGTATCGGCGCGGATGTGCGCCTACTTGAGCACATCTTTGGATCGTCCTCTCGGCAACTGTCAGGTTTGACCCGGCACGGTGTGACCCTTTGACCGTTTGACTGGGCTCGTGGGATACGTACTCGAGCCAGGTCGGCGGATGCAGCGGGAGGTCCGGCGAGTTGCCGTCGATCGACTCGACGGCGCTATCGAGCATCTCGACCGCATCGTGTCCGATCCGGAGCATGCCGACCTCGAGACGGCCGTGCACGAGGCTCGCAAGCGATGCAAGGCCGCTCGCGGGCTCGCCCGCCTCGTCATGCCGGCGTTGGGTGACGAGTTCCGGCCCTTCGACCGCCTGGTCCGCGATGCGGCCAGGGAGCTCTCGACGCTGCGCGACGCCCATGCGATGATGAACACGTTCGAGCGGCTGCTCGACGCTCGGCCCGACGTCGTCGCTCTCCGGGCAGTGCGCGACCGCCAGGCGGCGATCTCCGCC
>JBGTCW010000442.1:0-1846 GCA_041748635.1 Ilumatobacteraceae bacterium
TGAGTCTGCTCGGAATCTTCCTGATCGTCGTAGGCGTCGGGTACTTCATCGGCGCAGGCGTCGCATACAGCAAAGTCCAAGGCGGCTACACCGCACTCCAGTCGTTCAGCGAAGTCCAAAACGTCGAACTCAGCTACAACGAGGACGGCCAGTTGGTCGATCGAGGCACGGTCGAAGGCGCCGAAGCGATCATGTCGCTGCTCGAGGACGACTGGGGCTTCCCCGTCGTCGATGGTGACATGGATCCCAGCGATCCCCTCGTCAACAGCGCCTCGGAGTACATGTTCCAGATGGCGACGATCTCGTTCCACGTGCTCAACGGCACGCAGGTCGTGACGTTGATGGAGGCCGACCTGACCGCCGACGACGGCACAGTGGCCACGGAGTACGCATGCAACGGCGAGACCGTGGCAGTGCCCAGCCCCTTCCCTGCCGAAGGGCTCACCTGTGAGTTCGAGGTGGGTGGGCGCTACTGGACCGGCTTCGACCGGTCTGACCCGGTGCAAGCCCAGGCTCGTGACATGGCCTGGAGCGGTACCGCTCACGCACTGGTCGCCGAGCTCGGTGTTGGCGCAGCGACGCACAGCACCCTGCAGCTCGCACTCGGAGTCGCCGCACTGCTCGCCGGACTCGGCGTGGTGTGCACGGTGATGGGTGTCGGCTTCCTCTGGCACGTCCGGTCCACCGAGAAGAAGGGCACCGGATCCGGAACCGGATCCGAAGCCAAGCAGCCGGCCGACGAGCCGGAGCTGGTCAACGCCTGACGAGGACAGTTCGTCGAACACCCAGGTGTTCGGAAAAAGCAGTGAGACCGCCGAGGTCGGGTTCCGTGTGAATGCGGGACCCGGCCTCGGCGTTTTGGCGTATCGGCGCTCGCTCGGCCCATCGCCGCGACGTAGATCGTCGGTGGGAATGTCGTAGCGCGCCCGCTGGTTGCATTCATTGTGACCACAACTACTTTGGAACCCGCAGTCGAGCCCGTCGTCGAGCTCGGTCTCGACACCTTCGGCGACGTCACGGTGGACGCGGACGGCGCTCGTCTCAGCGAGGCGCAGGTGATCCGCAACGTCGTCGACGAGGCCGTCCTCGCCGATCGCCTCGGCCTCGATTTCTTCGGGGTCGGCGAACACCACCGCGATGACTTCGCGATCTCGTCGCCCGAGACCGTGCTCGCTGCGATCGCTGCTCGCACCGAACGCATTCGTCTCGGCTCGGCCGTCACCGTGCTCAGCTCGGACGACCCGATCCGCGTGTACCAGCGCTTCGCGACCGTCGACGCCGTCTCGAACGGCCGTGCCGAGGTGATCCTCGGTCGAGGCTCGTTCACCGAGTCGTTCCCGCTCTTCGGGTACCCCCTCGATCAGTACGAGGAGCTGTTCGAGGAGAAGCTCGATCTGTTCACGCACCTCCTTCGTGAGGAGCCCGTGACGTGGAGCGGTACGACTCGAGCGCCGATCCCTGGTCTCTCGGTGTACCCACGCACCGAACGGGCCGAAGGTGGGCTGCGCACCTGGGTCGGTGTGGGCGGCAGCCCCGAGTCGATCGTGCGGGCGGCACGTCACGGCCTGCCGCTGATGCTCGCCATCATCGGAGGCTCGCCGGCGCGCTTCAGGCCGTTCGTGGACCTGTACCACCGTGCCCTCGACGAACTCGGCCATGCGCAGCTGCCCGTCGGCGTGCACTCGCCGGGCCACATCGCGGCAACCGACGAACAGGCGCTCGACGAGCTGTGGCCGCACTGGAAGCCGATGCGCGACCGCATCGGAGCCGAACGAGGCTGGCCGCCGTCGAACCGAGCCGAGTTCGACCAGGCCGCCGGACCCGACGGCGCCCTGCACGTCGGCTC